>CAYYGK010000037.1:0-10377 GCA_964471145.1 uncultured Eubacteriales bacterium
CCTTATTTCACCTGATTTTATAAGGTCAAGTATATTGGGCGAACCCTCACCAATCTTTTTTACCGCGCTTGTTGCAACACCATGCATGTTAAGTGTTTTAGCCGTCTTTCCAGTCGCCCATAAATCAAAGCCAAGTTTCTCAAATTCACCGGCAATTGGAACAAGCTCATTTTTATCTGTGTCCCTTACTGTCATAAGGATGCTCCCGCCTTTTTCGGGCAGTTGTATGCCCGCTGCAGCTATTGCCTTATAAAGAGCTTCAGGAAGTGTTCTGGCTATTCCCAGAACCTCTCCCGTGGATTTCATTTCAGGTCCCAGACTTACTTCCACATCATATAATTTTTCAAAAGAAAATACCGGAACCTTTACGGCTACATATCCTGAATCCGGGTATAGCCCGGTGCCGTATGGGAAATCCTCAAGCTTCCTTCCTGTCATTATCCTTGTTGCAACATCCACCATAGGTATTCCGGTAACCTTGCTGATATATGGAACGGTCCTGCTTGACCTTGGATTTACCTCTATTACATAAACCGAATCATTGTACAGCACATACTGTATGTTTATAAGGCCTGAAACCTTAAGTTCTCTTGCAAGCATTTCAGTATACCGTACAATGCTGTCTGTTGTATGCCTGCTCAACGTTTGTGCCGGATATACCGATATGCTGTCACCTGAATGGACGCCTGCACGTTCAAGGTGCTCCATAATACCTGGAATAAGGATATTCCTCCCGTCGGATATCGCATCAACCTCGATTTCCTTACCCATCATGTACTTGTCTATAAGTATAGGGTGTTCCTGCTTTACCCTGTTTATTATCTCCATAAACTCAATTACATCTTCATCATTATATGCAATCTCCATGCCCTGTCCGCCAAGAACATACGAAGGTCTTACAAGTACCGGATACATAAGCCGGTTCGCTGTTTCAAGCGCCTGGTCCAGAGTATATACGGTTCCACCCTTAGGCCTTTTTATTCCAAGCTTGCCCAGTATCATGTCGAATTTTTCCCTGTCTTCAGCTGCATCAACCGATTCAGCAGGTGTACCCAGTATGGGTATCTGCATGTCATGCAGTGCTTTTGTCAGTTTTATAGCCGTCTGTCCTCCGAATTGTACTATTGCACCGTCTGGTTTTTCGGTTTCAACTATTCCCTGTACGTCCTCAGCCGTCAGGGGCTCAAAATACAGGTGGTCGGAAGTATCAAAATCAGTACTTACAGTCTCTGGATTGTTGTTTGCAATAATGGCTTCATATCCTTCGTCCTGGAGAGCCCATACTGAATGTACGGAGCAGTAGTCAAATTCTATCCCCTGTCCTATTCTGATCGGTCCTGAACCGATTACCAGTGCCTTTTTCCTGCCGGTAATCCGTGCATCACTAATCTTCTCATATGTTGAGTAATAGTACGGTGTCTCAGATTCAAATTCGGCAGCACATGTGTCCACCATTTTGTAAACCGGATTAATACCCGCTCTCTTCCTCATTTCTGTAATCTCAGATGTTTCAAGACTGCAAAGGCTCGCGATTACACAATCCGGAAAACCCATCTTTTTTGCCTTGAGCATCATATCAACATCTTTCAAAATATTACTGTTATGCCTTAATAATTCTTCGGTATCTGTTATGTTTTTTATCTTGTTTACAAAAAAGCAGTCGATAGTAGTAATCTTACATATCTTCTCAATGGAGATGCCGCGCCTTAAAGCTTCAGCAACGACAAATATCCTTTCGTCACTTGTTTTTTCCAAAAGCTTTTGTATTTCACTGTCATCATACTTTTTCAAAACCCCAAGTTCAAGCGAAAATACACCAATCTCAAGTGACCTTACCGCTTTCATAAGCGCTGATTCAAATGAATCAGATATGGACATTACTTCTCCTGTAGCCTTCATCTGCGTTCCAAGTGTTCTTTCAGCCTTGACAAATTTATCAAAAGGCCATTTGGGTATTTTAACTACAACATAATCCAAGGCAGGCTCAAAGCATGCATATGTTTTTCCGGTAACTGCATTTAGTATTTCATCAAGACTGTATCCAATTGCTATTTTTGCAGCTACTTTAGCAATAGGATATCCTGTCGCTTTTGAAGCAAGTGCAGAGGAACGGCTCACTCTCGGGTTTACCTCAATGACGGTATAGTCAAAACTTTGAGTATTCAGTGCGAATTGAACGTTGCATCCTCCCTCAATGCCCAGTTCCGTTATGATTTTCAATGATGCTGTCCTCAGCATTTGGTATTCCCTGTCGCTTAAAGTCTGTGATGGTGCGACAACAATGCTGTCACCCGTATGTATGCCAACAGGGTCAATATTCTCCATGTTGCATACCGTTATAACATTACCTTTTCCATCTCTCATTACTTCATACTCAATTTCCTTCCACCCTGCTATGCACTTTTCTATCAGTACCTGGTTTACCCTGCTCAGTCTCAATCCCTTGGTAACTATTTCCTCTAGCTGGTTCCTGTCTGAAGCAATACCGCCCCCGGTTCCTCCAAGAGTATACGCAGGACGCACTATAACAGGGTATCCTATGTGCTCAGCATATGACAGCGCCTCGCCGGTAGTATCCACTACCTTGCTTTCAATACAGGGTTCACCTATGCGCTGCATTGTACTTTTAAACTCCTGCCTGTCTTCAGCCATTTTTATGGCTTTTGTGGCTGTACCGAGAAGTTTTACCCCATGTCCTTCCAGAAATCCGGATTCCGATAGTTCCATAGCAAGGTTCAGCCCGGTCTGCCCGCCCAGTGTCGGTAGTATACTGTCAGGTTTTTCCGCCATTATCACCTTTTTAGCAGTTTCTACGCAAAGCGGTTCAATATATACCTTGTCAGCTATGTTGGTATCAGTCATTATTGTGGCAGGATTGCTGTTTATCAGAACGCTTTCAATACCTTCCTCCTTAAGAGCCCTGCATGCCTGTGTACCCGCATAGTCAAACTCTGCCGCCTGTCCAATAATAATCGGTCCGGATCCTACAACCAGAACTTTTTTTATGTCAGTCTTCCTGGGCATATGAAGCTCCTCTCAATGCTTTGATTATTCCATCACGCATCCTTTCAGCTTCTTCTCTTGCCGCTTGGCCAAAATTCTCCCGGGTATACTTTCTGCAGTACTTTTCTGTCTTGTATGCATAGATCACACTCCTTGAAGCATTTACCACCGCACCTGAACCATCACTTTTGAAACACACCGCAGTATCATCTGCCGTACCACCTTGTGCGCCATACCCAGGGACAAGAAAATATGCATTTTTCATGATACGCCTAAGAGCCTTGGCCTGCTGAGGATATGTTGCTCCAACCACAGCACCCACACTACTGTATCCACTGTTACCTATCAGGTCTTTTCCCCAGCTTTCTACCAGTTGGGCAATTTTTTCATATACATGTACGCCATCCCGGGTAATAATGTCCTGAATCTGCCCTGAAGAGGCGTTTGAGGTTTTTACCAGCACGAATATTCCTTTACCGCTTTTTTTGCACTCCACTACAAAAGGTTCTACCCCGTCATACCCCAGATATGGGTTTACGGTTATGGCGTCTGCATTTATCATGCCTCCCAGGTAAGCGTCAGAATACGCCTTTGCAGAACTCCCTATGTCATTCCTTTTTCCGTCACAGATCACTAAAAGCCCCTTCGCCCTGGCATGTCTTACAGTTTCTTCTAGCACCCTTATACCGTCATGACCCAGTTTTTCATAGTATGCCAGCTGTGGTTTGACAGCCGGTACTATATCATGTATTGAATCAATTATGCACTTATTGAATTCCAGGACGGCTTCCGCCTGCCTGCCCTCGAGGTAACTTTCCCTGAGATGGCGCGGGATGAGGTCAATATTTGGATCCAAACCTATAACCGAAGGATTGTTTTTTCTTTTTATTTCTGCAAGCAGCCTGTCTGCAAAATTCATGCAAACACCTCTCCCTCTCTTATAACTACATTTCCTGCTGCTATGGTATATTTAACCTTTCCGGAAAGCCTGAACCCGTTAAAAGGTGAGTTTTTCGCCTTTGACTTGAAACTTGACACATCCACTATATTTTCCGTTGAAGGGTCAAAGATTGTAATATCGGCAATAGACCCTGTTTCAATTGTTCCTTTTCTCAATCCAAGTATTGCTGAAGGTTTGCTACACATCTTTTCAACGATTTTTCCCAAAGTCATATGCCCTGGTTTAACAAGCATAGTAAATGCCAGCGGCAGGGCAGTTTCAAACCCGATAATTCCGTTGGCAGCAAGGTTAAATTCTGTTTCCTTTTCGTCTTTATGGTGCGGGGCATGGTCTGTTGCGATTATGTCAATCGTGTCATCACATAATCCTTCTATAACCGCCTCAACATCCTTTTGCGTTCTAAGGGGCGGATTAACCTTGGCCAGGGTATTGAATCCTTCACATGCCTTTTCAGTCAGTGTAAAGTAGTGCGGACAAGTCTCTGCAGTCACATTTACTCCTCTTTTTTTAGCTGCTCTTATCAACTCGACTGACAGGGCTGTACTCACATGGGCAATATGAACAGGCGTGCCGGTGTATTCTGCCAGCACCAGCTCTCTTGCCACCATTACTTCCTCTGCCGCAGATGGTATGCCCTTGAGTCCATGCACCGTTGAAGTTATACCTTCGTTGATATCACCCTCTTCTGATAGAGAGAGGTCTTCGCAGTGCGAAATAATAGTAATGTCAAACATTGATGCGTAGACCATTGCCTTTTTCATAAGTGAAGAATCCAGTACCGGATGTCCGTCATCCGAAACCGCTACTGCCCCTGCAAATTTCATCTCTCCGATTTCTGCAAGTTCCCTGCCCTTCTGTCCCTTTGTTATTGCACCAATGGGGTATACATTGATTATCCCTTCGCTTTTTGCCCTGTTGATTATGTATTCAACCATCGGTTTATTGTCAATTACCGGTTTAGTGTTCGGCATGCATGCAATTGTGGTAAAACCTCCTGCTGCAGCACTTCTTGTACCCGACTCAATGTCCTCCTTGTATTCCTCTCCGGGTTCCCTTAGATGACAGTGCGCATCAACCAGACCGGGTATAACATACATACCTCCGGCATCAATCACATTAACCGTATCTGCCTCAAGTTTTTGACCTGTTTCTACAACCCTGCCCTCATCAACAACTATATCACCGGTACCTTTTATATCCGGATCCGCCCCTATTATATGTCCTCCCTTAATCAGCAGCTTCATTGACACCCCTCCTGGTAAGCAGGTATAAAATAGCCATTCTAACAGCAACTCCGTTTGTCACCTGCTCATTAATTGACGAAAAACTCCCATCGATAACATCTGATGTAAGCTCTATTCCCCTGTTGACAGGACCTGGATGCATGACAAGCACATCATCTGCTGCAAGCTTCAACCTCTTATCATCCAGCGAAAAAAACCTGGTATACTCATTAAGTGAAGGGAAAAGCCCTTTTTGTTGACGTTCCAGTTGTATTCGAAGTGCAATTATCACATCGGCATCTATAATAGCTTCCTGTATGGTATTAAAGACATTAACACCCATGTTTTCAAGGCCTCGCGGCAGAAGTGTTGAAGGTCCGGCAACACTGATTTGCGCTCCCATTTTTTCAAGTCCCCATATATTACTTCTTGCCACCCTGCTGTGAAGTATATCACCGACTATTGCAATTTTGAGGCCTTCAATCCGTTCCTTTTTTTCCATAATGGTGAACATGTCAAGAAGCGCCTGTGTCGGATGCTCGTTCATGCCATCCCCTGCATTTATTACTGAAGAAGAAACCCTTCCTGCTACCAGATGAGGAGCTCCTGCCATGGGATGTCGTATTACAATGACATCAATTCCCATCATGTTTATTGTCCTTGCTGTGTCTATAAGCGTTTCACCTTTTTTGACACTACTCCCCGCGGATGAGACAGATACTGAGCTTGCACTCATGTATTTAGCGGCCAGATCAAATGAATTTCTTGTCCTTGTGCTGTTCTCATAGAATAAAGTGGCAACGGATTTCCCCTTGAGATGCGGCGTCTTTCTGTTACCGGACATCAGCACTATTTTCATTGTTTTAGCAGTGTTCAATATGTGAAGCATGTCCTCCCTGCACATATCCTTAAGGCCCAGCAAATTTTTCGACTTAAGTCTCACGGATAAACTCCCCCATAAATTTTCTATACCAGGCTGATATTGACCCTGTCATCACCATCAATCTCGTCCAGATATACATTTACCGTCTCATCTCTGGAAGTAGGTACATTTTTACCTACATAATCTGCCCTGATAGGCAGTTCCCTGTGCCCCCTGTCAATCAGAATTGCCAGCTGTATAAGTTCAGGTCTTCCCCTGTCCATTATTGCGTCTATGGCAGCCCTTATTGTCCGTCCGGTATACAAGACATCATCAACCAGTATCAGCTTGCTGTCGTCTATGATAAAGTCAAGTTCTGTACCATTTATTTGCGGGTGTTCCGAAAGCATGCTTAAGTCGTCTCTGTAAAAAGTTATGTCAAGTATTCCTACAACGGGCTTGCTGCCTTCCACTTCCTGAATAATTTCCGCTATCCTTTGAGCAAGAGGAACGCCCCTTCGCTGTATACCGATAAGATAAAGGTCACCTGCGCCCTTGTTTTTTTCAATAATTTCGTGAGATATACGTGTCAATGCCCGCTTAATGCCGCTCCTATCCATTATCTGAGCTTTTTGCCGCATTATCTGACTCCTTTACCTTGACATAAAAAAAACCTCTGCCTGAAGGCATATAGGTTCATCGGTGAACATACCATCTTACCCCAATATGAACCCTTCCAGCCTCTCAGGACTAAATTAAAAGGTTATATTTTCTTTTATATTAACACACTTCATCCCATATGTCCATTAATCATTGAGCGTTATTTTGTGACTTCTCTGTTTTCTTAAAGTTTCGACAAGTTCTTTCATGTATTCGGGGATTTCTGATTTAAATTCACAGTACTGACCAGTGACAGGGTGTTCAAAACCCAGGATACCGGCATGAAGAGCCTGCCTGTTTAGGCTGAGTCTGCGATTTACGCTTTTCCTTCCATAAATATCATCTCCTAAAACCGGATGTCCTATATATGACATATGCACCCTTATCTGATGAGTTCTTCCTGTTTCCAGCTGTATCTCAACCATGGATGCATTGTCCAACCTCTCGATAACCTTAAAATGGGTAACAGCTTTCTTGCCTTTGGTTGTGTTAACAGACATTTCTTTGCGGTTTACAGGATGTCTTCCGATTTTTCCTCTTTCTTTATCAATAATGCCATTGACTATCGAGAAATACACCCTCCTAATATCATGATTTTTAAATTTCTCAGCAAGATGCATGTGAGCCTGATTTGTTTTTGCTGCTACAATTATTCCGCTTGTATCCTTGTCTATCCTGTGAACTATTCCCGGCCTTATAACACCATTTATGTCGGAAAGAGTCCCTCTGCAGTGGTTAAGCAGGGCATTAACCAGGGTGCCCTCCCTGTTTCCCGGTGCCGGATGCACCACCATCCCCTGTGGTTTGTCCACAACTATGAGGTGATTGTCTTCATAAACCACATTAATACTTATATTTTCAGGTTTTGCAGCAGGATGACCGGGTTTTGGCAAGATGACTTCTACACTGTCACCGGCTTGAAGTCGTTGATTGGGTTTGCAGTTTATACCATTTAAAAGCACATTTCCACTTTCAATAAGCCTTTTTATGTAAGTCCTGGATATGCTGTCTAAACTGTCTGACAGCCATACGTCAAGCCTTATTCCTTTATCATCCTCAAAGACAAGTTCTATTTTTCTCTGACAGTCCTTACCCGGCAGAATAACACTTCCCTTTTTCATGCTTCTTCATAAACGAAAACCAGGTAGTACGCAAGTATTCCGGTTCCAATTACTATTAACGAATCTCCAATGTTAAATGTAGGATATATATACGGCCCAAAACGCAGGTCTATAAAATCGGTAACTGATCCCCTGAAAATCCTGTCAATAAGGTTCCCGGCAGCGCCTCCCATAATGAGTGACAATGCCAGCCTGAGCAGATTATCCTTAAATGAGAACAGGAAATATATCATAACACCGATTGAAATAAAGGTGATTATGATAAGAAACGGCAGTCCGTCCTGCAGAACTCCCCAGGCCGCTCCTGGATTCTGATGATTTGCAAAATACAGAAAGCCCTTAATTATCTGTATACTGCTGCCGTATTGAATATTGTTAACTATTAGATGCTTTATGGTCTGATCGACACCTGCAAGTACTGCCGCAAGCAATATCCACAGCATTTCATTTCCCCTTTCTGTTTTTCTTCTCCGCTAAACAAAAGCTACTTTATCATCATGAACGCAGCCTGCAGTCCCTTCATTCCTTTTGAAACCCTGTATGAAAAAAAAGTTTCGCTGCTGCATGAAGTGCAGATTCTGCTTGTCCATATGTTATCACTGTTTAATCCGAAATTCAAAAGCGATTTTAAAATCACAAACTGTAAGTCAATCAGATATTTCCCGTTTTTCTTCTGTGTGCAGTATTCGGACGTACACGGCAGCATTTTTTCAAATTCTTCATAGACGTCAGGTCCTGTTTCAAAACAGCATTTCTGTATTGAAGGGCCGAACGCCGCCAAAACCTTATTTCTTTCCGTCCCAAACTCCTTTTCCATTTTTTCAACCGTTCTGCATACAATGTTTTTAACAGTACCTCTCCATCCGGAATGAGCAAGTCCTGCAGCCTTATGTACCGGGTCATAGATATATAATGGTACTCAGTCTGCATGAAATGTCATAAGCATAGTATCCCTTCTGCTTGTTATCATTGCATCATACCCTTTAAGGCAACCCATTTTCAATGTGCTCTCACTCAATTCCATACCCTTTTCAACAAGACAAACCCTGTCTCCATGGACCTGACGTGAAAACGCTATTTTATACCCTTTAATCCCTAATGCACCCATTATTTTAAGAAGGTTTCCATATACATTTGTGATACTGTCACCTACTGTCAACCCTACATTCAGCAGTTTTTCCGGTCCACCACTCAAACCTCCTTTTCTCCCTGAAAAGGCATGTACCATTTCATTTTCACAGGCCTTAAATAATGGTGATTTTGCAAAAGTCATTCCTTCATGCTCAATGAGCATATCACTTCCGGGATACATGTAAACCCCCATATTTCATAATTCACTGCTGCCAAGTACTGTTGCCATTCTTTGAATTGACAAAGCCCTGCCGGTTTCATCATCAATTTCAACAATAACAGCGTTTATCTGGACACTTCCGTTAGTAACATAGAACTTTTCAGGCATTCCTGTTAAAAACTTCTTTATAACCCTGTCCCTGTCCACTCCAATTATTCCGTTAACCGGGCCTGTCATACCCGCATCTGTAATGAAAGCCGTTCCTTCAGGAAGGATTCTTTCATCGGATGTCTGCACATGCGTATGAGTACCTATCACACAACTCACCTTTCCGTCCAGATACCATGCAAGTGCACATTTTTCTGAAGTAGCTTCAGCATGAAAATCTACAATTATAATATTTGTAAAACTGGACAGATAATCAGCTTCATGCAGAGCCGTCCTGAAAGGGCAGTCAATACAATCCATATATATCCTGCCCTGAAGGTTAAGAACTCCTATAGAAACTCCCTTTTTCTCTATCACTGATGAACCCTTTCCAGGAACGCCCTCAGGGTAATTTGCAGGCCTTATGATTCTTTTTTCGGAATCAATAAACCTCAACACATCCTTTTTTCCCCATGTATGATTTCCCAGGGTAATAAAATCTATTCCACAGTCAAAAAGCTCATTTGCAACTGCATGTGTAATGCCGACACCACCTGCGGAATTTTCACCATTTGCTATGCATAACTGTATCCCGTTTTCATCAATCAATGAAGGCAGTGCTTTTCTTACCGCCTTTCTGCCGGGATTTCCTACTATGTCACCAAGAAAAAGAAGCTTCACTGTTTCCTCCTAAAAAAAAAGCGTGTTGCCACGCTTTTTTCACCTTTTTTACTTAGCATATTCTATCGCTCTTGTTTCTCTTATGACGTTTACCTTGATTTGACCGGGATATTCAAGATCACTCTCAATTTTCTTTACTATATCCCTGGCCTTCAGGATCATTTCATCGTCATCCACATCTTCAGGTTTCACAATAATCCTTATTTCTCTGCCTGCCTGTACAGCATAGCATTTTTCAACTCCCTCAAAGGTGTTGGCTATTTCCTCCAGTTTCTCAATCCTTTTAATGTAGGATTCCAGAGTCTCCTTTCTTGCTCCGGGCCTTGCAGCTGAAATAGTATCAGCTGCCTGTATAAGAACCGCAATTACTGAAGTCGGTTCCGTATCACCATGGTGGGAAGTGATAGAATTAATAACCACGCTGTTTT
>CAYYGK010000037.1:10387-13245 GCA_964471145.1 uncultured Eubacteriales bacterium
CTTTGTATTTCCTGGCAATATCCGCACCAATGTTGATATGGTTTCCTTCTACTTCATGGTCAACTGCCTTGCCTATGTCATGTAAGAGCCCGGCACGTTTTGCAAGTACTACATCCTCGCCAAGTTCGGACGCCATCAGTCCGGCAAGTCTGGACACCTCTATCGAATGTATAAGTACATTCTGACCGTAACTGGTCCTGTATTTCAGTTTTCCAAGAAGTTTTATTACTTCCGGGTGCAGTCCGTGCACGCCGGTTTCAAAGGTAGCATTTTCACCTTCCTGCCTGATGATGCTGTCTACTTCCTTTTTAGCCTTTTCAACCATTTCCTCAATCCTGGCAGGATGTATCCTTCCGTCCAGTATCAGCTTTTCAAGTGCAATTCCTGCAATTTCACGTCTTATAGGGTCAAAACCGGAAAGTATGACAGCTTCCGGCGTGTCATCGATAATGAGGTCAATACCGGTAAGTGTTTCAAGTGTCCGGATATTTCGTCCCTCTCTTCCAATAATCCGTCCCTTCATCTCATCATTGGGAAGCGGCACCACTGACACCGTGGTCTCTGAAACATGATCGGCAGCACTCTTTTGAATGGCACAGGAAATTATTTCACTTGCCTTCCTGTCTGCTTCTTCCCGTGCCTTTTCCTCCAAATCCTTTATGAGTATTGCCATCTCATGTTTGACTTCATCTTCAACATTCTTTAAAAGGTACTCCTTTGCCTCTTCAACGGAAAGACCTGAGATTCTCTCAAGCTCTCTCATTTGAGATTGCTGAATCTCCGAAACCTTTTCCTGCTGTAACTGCACATCCTTGAGCTTTTTGGTTAGTGTTTCATCCTTTTTTTCAAGCACTTCTGATTTCTTATCAAGAGTTTCTTCTTTTTGAATCAGTCTTCTTTCAAGCCGTTGAAGCTCCATCCTTCTTTCCTTTATTTCCTTGTCCAGTTCAACCCTGCTCTTGTGTATTTCTTCTTTGGCCTCAAATAGAGCCTCTCTTTTTTTGCTTTCAGCTACCTTCTGTGCCTCTTTGAGTATTCTGGCTGATTCTTCTTCAGCACTTCCGATTTCCTTTTCAGCAGTTTTCTTTCTATAGTTAACGCCCAGCCGGAACATAATAAAAGACGCTGCTGCTGCAATAACCAGGCCTATTAACAAACCAATGAGCATATTTAAAATATTACTCACCTCCTCAGTATTCAGTTATCAATGAACATCCCAACTATATTACAAAAACAGCGATGTTAATATGCTTAAACTTAATTCTAAACTTTTTTGCAGGCTGTGTCAAGATGTTGTGTTTACAGGTTGCCGGCGTTACCGGGCTGTCAGTCCTGGCTGGTTGCATCCATTTCCAGCCACTGCTGCATGCTTATGAGAACTTGTCTGGGTTTGCTTCCTTCAAAGCCACCGATGATACCTCTTTCCTCCATCTGATCAATAATCCTTGCAGCCCTTGCATACCCGACCCTGAATTTTCTCTGTATCATTGAAACAGATGCCTGACCGGCTTCTATTACTGTTTCTATTGCATCCGGAAGAAGCTCATCACTTCCCCCCGGGCCCGGTGCCTTTTCTGTACTTTTATTATCTATTTCCTCGATAACATTCTCATCATATTCCGCATCTCCATGTTTCCTAAGAAAATCTACAACTTTTTGAACCTCTCTTTCAGTTACAAGCGCTCCCTGCAGTCTTAAAGGCTTTGGTTCACCCACGGGATAAAAGAGCATGTCTCCTTTGCCCAGCAGCTTTTCAGCTCCGCCGGTATCGAGTATTGTTCTTGAATCAACCTGTGAAGAAACGGCAAAGGATATCCTTGATGGTATATTGGCTTTAATGACACCGGTTATGACATCAACAGACGGCCTCTGAGTGGCAATAACAAGATGCATGCCAGCAGCCCTTGCCATCTGTGCCAGCCTGCATATTGCATCTTCCACCTCATTTGGAGCAACCATCATCAGATCGGAAAGCTCATCAATTATTATAATTATATGGGGAAGTTTCTTATGCTGTTCTTCATCCGCACCTTCAACAATGCTGTTATAGCTCTTTAAATCTTTCACGTTTTTTTCCGAGAAAAGCCTGTATCGTTCCTCCATTTCCTGAACAGCCCAGTTTAGAGCCCCTGCTGCCTTTCTTGGCTTAGTAACAACCGGTATCAGCATATGTGGTATCCCGTTATATATTTTAAGTTCCACAATTTTCGGGTCTATAAGGAGCATTTTTACCTCTTCATCTGTGGCCTTAAAAAGAATACTCATAATAAGGTTGTTTATACACACGCTTTTTCCTGCACCCGTTGCTCCCGCAACCAGTAGATGAGGCATTGCAGCAATATCTGATACAATGCATTCTCCAGATATGTCCTTGCCCATGGCAAAAGCAAGTTTAGACGGATGATTCCTGAAAGCCTTTGATTCCAATACCTCTCTTAACAGCACGTTGTCTTTGCTCCTGTTCGGAACCTCTATGCCCACAGCTGCCTTTCCAGGTATGGGGGCCTCAATACGTACTTCGGCAGTAGCCATGTTAAGCGAAATGTCATCTGCCAGGTTCACAATCTTACTTACTTTGACTCCGGAACTTGGTTGCAGCTCATATCTTGTCACAGCCGGACCACGGCTAACATTTATTACCTTTGCGGAAACGCCAAAGCTCTTCAATGTTTCTTCAAGTCTTTCCGCACCCTTTATTATCTCATTCCTGAATGCCTTTATGTCTTTCTCATCAGTTTGCGGTCTGTTTAATAAACCGTATGAGGGGTATCTGTAAAGAACTTCATGTTTTGTATCCGCATCTTCATTCTTTTCATTGGCTTCAGTCATATCGCTTTCATTTTGCTTGCCGAGACCCT
>CAYYGK010000037.1:13255-16456 GCA_964471145.1 uncultured Eubacteriales bacterium
ATGGACATCCTCTTTTCCTTCTCCATGTCAAAATCAATAATCTTCTTTTGCTTCTTCTTTAAAATTTCTTCATTATAATCGGGAATATCAACAAATGAAAGCTCTGCCTTCCTCTTATTCTCTTTTCTTCTTTTTCTTTTATCCTTTTTGAACTTCAACATTCCGGCAATACTCTTTTTTATGCTTCCAACTGCAGCTGCCAGGGATACCTCTGTAAGAAGTATAATATCAATTAGTGCTATTGTTGAGAGAATTATAATGGTTCCAAGAGTCTTGAAAACATAAAGAAAAGGTATACTGACAATACCTCCTAAAAAACCCCCGCCCTGCAGCGTTTTTCCATTTTCAAAAAACTTCACAAGGCATCTGCCGACTGAAAGGTTTTCGTACTCTGCTTTTTCATAATAGCCTGCCTGTATAATAGAGGAGATTGTTATAATGAGTATAAAAACATATATAATGCCATGTATCTTTATGCGTTCATTTTTGAAAACAATGAGCACACCAAAAACAAATACAGCAGGGGCAACAAGGTATGATGTTATACCAAGCAGGCCTGTAAGGCTGTTTTTTATGAAATGCCCGAAAATTCCGACCTCTGCAGTCATATAAAAGCTTAAAAAAAGCAATACGCCCGCTGCAGTAACAGCAATGCCCTTTATCTCGTGCATATGCGTATAGCCTGTATTTCTTTGCGGCTTTTTATTTATCTTTCCTGTATTCCTGGTCTTTTTCGCCTTACGTGCCTTTTGGGTTTTTCCGGTCTTTCTTGTCTTCCTCACTTTTTTAGCCACCTAAAAAAACACCTCACCGCAGTTTGTCCTTCAAAATTAATAATAACACATTTAAGAAATCCTTTCCACATGCAGTGCTCTTGCCCCATGGCAGGCCCTGTTTACAATCATAATCTGAAAAAAAGAAGGATTTTGCATTTTTTTGTCTAATTATTAAATTAAATCAGATAAATATTGTTACTTGTTAAATAACTATATTTTTGGGGGATGAAAATATATGGATTTTTTGAAAAAAGCAATAAGATCTGTTTCTAATTTTGTTTCCAATGCTTTTTCTGCAATAATTAAGTTTTCGCCACAAAAAAGCATACGGGTAAAACTCATAAGTGCCTTTCTTGTTACAATAATACCTATTCTGGTACTCGGGCTTGTTTCCATGAGAAGCGCTTCTGATTCTATAGACAATCTTGCCCGTAACGGCAACCGTGAAACTCTGAAAAAAAGCGGACAACTTCTTGAAATAGTTATTGGTAATATTGAAAACCTTTCAACTCAAATCTTTGTAAGTACACAGGTTAAGGATTATTTCTCCTTTAATAAAGATGACAACTTCTCTTATGAAACAATGAGAGCCACCTCGGATTTAAACTCATATATTTCAACTCTCAATATGTCCGATGATAGCATTTCAGAGATCACCATTCTTACGAATGAAGGCAGGTCGTTTTCTTCAGGTACAAGATACTCATTTACTAACCTGGATATTGAAAAACTCAAAAGCAATTCTGATGTTGTAGACAGGGTGTTTGAAGAAAACGGGAGATACGTATGGGTAGGGAACCACCCTGAAATTGATAATAGTTTTTTATCATCTGATAAAAGACCCTATTCGATTTCTCTTATGAGAGTGCTTAAAAATATAACTACAAACAAAGCTAACGGATTTATGTTTATAGATGTAAGCATTGGTTTCCTGAAAGACTTCATGAATGAAATAACCCTCGGTGACAGAAGTGAAATACATCTTATTGCTCCGGACGGCACTGATATATCCAGCCGCTGGTTTGAAACGGATACAGGGGAAGACATGGCTACATTTGCTCTTTCAGAAAGTCTTCTTGACGAGATTACTGCTGCAGATGAAGAACACGGTTCTTTCTATCATGAATACCACGGAGAAGAGTATCTTGTAACACACACTTCAATTTCAGATACCGGTTTTTTGCTTGCAGGCATGGTTCCTTCCTCGGTACTGATGAAATCATCAAGACGAATCGCAGCAACAACAATCATTCTCCTTATAGTTGCTGCTGCAGTATCGGTAATACTGGGTCTGTACATTTCCATGGGCATGGGAAGAACCATCAACAGGATAATTAAAGTATCGGTTGTTGCCGCAGAAGGAGATCTTACAGTAAAACCGTTTTCCAGAAGAAAAGATGAACTTGGTACCCTTACAAAGAGTATAAACAAGATGATAACCGGTATGAGAGGTATTATTGACCATGCCAACAGCATTTCCCTCAGGGTGGATGAATCTGCTTCGGTTGTTTCAGCTACATCCCAGCAGGTTTCTGCAACATCCAATGAAATAACAAGAGCTGTACAGGATATTACCCAGGGTGCATCCGACCAGGCTTCAGATGCTGAGCAGACATCTGTTAAAATGAAACACCTTGCAGATACAATAAATACAACCGTCTCTGATGTTGAAACCATAGATTCCCTGTCACGTGATGCAATAGAGCTTACAGGCAAAGGTGTATCTTCTATCGAGAACCTTAATCTCAAGACACAGCAAACCAATGAGATAACAGGCAGGATACTCTCCGACATATCTTCTCTTGACGCACATTCAAAAAGCATAGGCAGGATTATAAAGGTTATTGGCGGCATAGCCGATCAGACAAATCTGCTTGCTTTGAATGCGGCAATTGAAGCTGCAAGGGCCGGAGAGATGGGCAAGGGTTTTGCTGTAGTTGCAAATGAAGTAAGAAAGCTTGCCGAACAGTCACTGCAGGCAACGAAGGAAATAACTGATATAATAAATAAAACACGTATAAAAACCTCAGAGACTGTAGAAAGGGCAAAGTCCACAGAGCAGATCATAAATTCTCAAACCGCTGCTGTAGAAGAAACAATAACGGTTTTTTCAGCAATCTCATCCTCAATGGAAAATCTTGCTGAAAAGGTTAACAGCATAAAGGACAGCATAAGTAAAATAGATGAGCTCAAAGATGACACCGTCATGGCAATTTCAAACATCTCTTCTGTTTCACAGCAGACTGCCGCTTCCTCGGAAGAAGTTACCGCATCCGTTGAAGAACAGTTATCCAGTATAGAAGAGCTCTCTGAGAAAGCTGCCGAGTTGAATAATATTGCGAGCGAACTTACAAAATCTATCAGCCGTTTCAAAACAAAGTAGTTCATTTCTGAATTCAATCCGGGGTTACTTCCCTTCCGGGCT
>CAYYGK010000038.1:0-16337 GCA_964471145.1 uncultured Eubacteriales bacterium
CAGAACCTTCATAATGTAAACCTCCCAATATGGATTTCTTTTGGTCTCATTGTAACATGACTGAAGTATGAATCCAAAAATATGACATAATTATCGCCAGGCTGGGGAGACATTATCACAGAATAAACTATGATACCGTGGGATGATATCGGAGGCCCGGTTGCATTCTCACCTTCGGTAGACTATAATATAGAACTTGTAAGCTTGACATTAAGGGGTGCAGCAGTTGGAGCGTTGGAAGGTCAATCTATATGTGATTTGGTTTACACAGGCGCTTTCCCTAATGAGTTTCGGGCTGGGGTTGCCTTTTTTACCATATTACATACAGGAACTTGGGGTCACTGATCCGGAAAAGATAAAGCTTTATACAGGGATAGTCAATGCCGTGCCTGCATTTTCAATGGGTATAATGGCACCTGTGTGGGGCATGCTTGCAGACAGGTACGGTAAGAAACTGATGATGCTCCGGGCCCTTTTTTTCGGGGCAATAGTATTGAGCGGACTTGCCCTTTCGACAGAAGTTTGGCATGTGATTTTATTTCGGATAATGCAGGGTTTTTTCACCGGGACTATAACGGCGGCGTCAGCATTTGTTGCATCAGATACACCTGACGGCAGATTGTCTTATTCCCTGGGCTTTCTTTCATCGTCAACTTTTATAGGGTTTTCTGCAGGGCCTGCGGTAGGAGGCATAATGGCAGAATCGCTGGGGTACCGTATAAGCTTCTGGCTTGGAGCCGCAGTGATGCTTGCAGTTTTCCTTGTAGTGCTTCTGATTGTAAAAGAAAGAAAAAGCATTAGAAGTACTGACAGACAGAAAACAGGGGTACAAGCCTCATTTATGTCAGTGCTGTCACTTACCGTGGTGATAATGCTTATAATGCTGCTGTTTATGAGAATGGCAAGGATTGCATTTGCCCCGTACATTTCCCTTTTTGTACAGTTTACAAGGGGAACAATAGAAGGTTCTTCCAGAATAACCGGCCTGATAAGCGGATTTGCAGCGCTTATGACGGCTGTTTCAAGCATTTTACTGGGAAGGCTGGGTGACAGGTATGACAGGCACAGGATACTGATGATATCCCTTACAGCGGGTATTCTTGTTTCAGCATCCATGGTCTTTTTTAAAGGATTGCTGGTATTTACCCTTATTTATGGCCTTTTTATGTTTTCAATAGGGGGAATAGAGCCTGTCATTATGTCAATAACAAGCGAGTGCACACCTGCAGAAAAAAGGGGAATGCTCTTTGGCATTTACGGGCTGACAGGCTGCATAGGCTGGGGGCTTGCTCCGGTTATCGGGAGCTATATATCTATTACTTATTCAATACATTCCATACTGTTTATCATTCCGGTCTTTCTTGCGGCAGCATTTATTTTCCTCAGTATTTCATTAAAGAAAGGTCTTTTTTACAGTAAGGACGGCGGTTAGGATTACCGCCGCCGCTTAATGATCAGCGTCTTTTAAGTGTGAGTTTCATTGTAAGTATCCTGTCTGAGGTAAATATCCTTGCCGCTACTGCAGCAAAAAACAGGAATACAACAAGTTCATACAGTATGCCGTATATCACTGACAGGTAATCTCCCATATACAGGTTTGTTATTGCCAGGAATGGATGAGAAAAAGGGATGGCGTATATAAACCATTTGAGTACGGTTGAAGAAGAGTCCAGATCCACAAATATTGTAAGGATGTAGGGTATCATTACCAGGAAAACTATCGGAACCACCAGCCCCTGGACCTTTTTTACATCTTCCGATAGTGCACCCAGTATGAGGGCTATTGCAAGTGCTATCAGTATGCCGATAAAGAGTGATACGCCAAGCAGCAGAATGTCTCCTGTATTAAGTGTAAGCCCCAGCCGGGCAAGGGCTTCGGATACCTCATTGTCTGCAGCATGCGTAATTTTACCTCCTGTGATACCATCGAGGTAGTACTTCATTCCCAGCATATAGAAAGCTGCAAAGACAAGTGATACAACCCCGGAAGCAAGCATCTTGGCAGTAACCAGTGAAATCCTCTTTATTGGGGTGCTGAGCAGTGTTTCAAGTGTCTTGTTTTCCTTTTCCGAAGCTACTGTTGTGGCTATCATTTGGGAGGACATAATGATAATCATGAACATCACTATTGGAATGAATATTGTCTGGGTCATCAGTATGCCCATTGCAGTATCGGGACGTATATTTGCGGTCTTGCCACTTACAACGGTGTGGTTGTCAGGATAGATCGGGTATTTGAGGGTTTCCGGTTTTTGTACCGATGCTTTTTTTTCTATAAGCCGGTTGCTTATGTATTCGTTAATCAATCCAGGAATTGCATCTACCGGGCCGGAAGATGCTGCTACTACTACCGAAAAACTCTCCAGAATGCTGTAGTTTTTTACAGCCTGGGGTGTAGCACTGTTTACCCTGTTCTCAAATCCTTCAGGTATTTCGATTATTGTCTTATAGCCTTCTGTCCCGGCTGTTTTGACAAGTTCGTCAGCGGTTGTATCATAAAAAACGCTGACATTATAGCTCTTATCAAGATAGGCGGTTACATCTCTTGATGTATCGGTATTGTCAAGGTCAACAACCGCTATACTTATACCCGTTTCACCTTCTGCAGTCTGGGCCTTCCGGGTTTCCTTGCCCACCACACTGCCTATAAAAGAAAAGGCTGCAACTGCAATCACCAGCGGCAGTATCACCTGTATGGTCACCAGTTCTTTCATTTCTTTTTTGAATAATGCAAAGAATTTATTCATTTTGCCACCTCCGCAAAGACCTCTTCAAGGTTTTGTGAGTCATACTTACGTTTAAGTTCTTCCGGTGTGCCGGTGCTTAGTATTCTACCCTTGTTGATTATTGCGACCCTGTCACTTAAGTATTCAATCTCCAGCATATTGTGGCTTGAAACAAGAACAGTCATACCCATGCCAGCGAGTTTCTTAATCGCCTGCCTTATTTCAAGCGCATTGATTACGTCAAGACCGCTTGTAGGTTCATCCAGTATGGCAAGCTTCGGTTTTGTCATTATAGACCTTGCCAGCAGCAGTTTTCTTGTCATGCCCTTGCTGTAAGTTGAGAGCTTGTCCTTGAGCCTGCTGCCCAGGTCAGCTATTTCGGATGCTGTTGCAATATAGCCGGATTTTACACTGGTGTCGCTTGTAAAAAGCGAAGCCATAAATTCGAGATAGGACCTGCCTGTCAGGTTCTTATATGCTCCTGCCTCTTCAGGCAGGTAGCTGATAATCTGCCTGATATACGGGGCATCCTTTCTAACGCTTTTACCCTCGATGAACACATCGCCCTTGTCGGGTCTTAATATCGTGGCAATTATCCGAAGGGCTGTTGTCTTGCCTGCCCCGTTCGGACCTATAAGGGCAAAAATCTCATTCCTGTTCGCATGAAAGCTTATGCCGTGCAGTGCCTTGAGCTTTCCATAGGATTTTTCAAGGTTTTCTACCACAAGAGTTTTTTCCATATGGGACGGTGCCTCCTTCCAGATTAATTTAACCCAATGAGATTATATCACAGTATTAAAATATCGACATGTGTAAAACATTGCAAGTTCATAAGGTTTAAAAAAACAGTGAAGTGTTGTAGAATAGGTAATGAAGACAAATAGTATAATACAAGGGTGGTTGTAATGAAAAGAAAAACTGTCAGACTGATTGCATTGCTTACGCTGGCAGCATTCCTGCTGACATCGGTGGCCATGCTTGGATATTCATTTCTTCCGTGGAGGTGATAATGTGGGAAGAATAATATCAGCCTATGTATTTCCCCATCCGCCTGTTATAGTACCTGAAGTTGGCGGAGGGTGCGAAAAGGATGCAGCTGATACTCTTAAAGCGTGCAGAAGGGCTGCACAAGACATATCGGGGGAGAAACCCTCTACAATTATAGTTACCACACCCCATGGGCCTGTTTTTCAGGACTATATTTACATGGCAGATTCCACAAAACTAACCGGCAACCTTGCCGATTTTGGGGCCCCTGATGTGTATTTTGAGCATTTGAACAACACAGACCTGGCGCAGAGCATATTTGAGAAGGCCCGGGACAGGGGCATAAAAGCAGGGGGGCTGGAGAGGTCTGTTATGAAACAGCATAATATAAAAGACACACTCGACCATGGAGTGATGGTGCCCCTGTACTTCGTAAACAAGGTTTTAAGCGGCTTCAAGCTTGTCCAGATATCCATATCAGGATATCCAAACCATAAACTGTATGAGTTTGGCATGTGCATCAGAGATTCGGTTGCCGACAGCAGTGAAAACGTGGTTTTCATAGCCAGCGGGGACCTTTCACACAGACTCAGCAGAAGTGCCCCTTGCGGATACAGCCCTGACGGCAGTGTCTTTGACGGCAAAGTGGTGGACGGCATACTGAATATGGATGCAGAAAGCCTGGTTGATATGAGTCCTGCCCTGTGTGAAAGTGCAGGAGAATGCGGCCTCAGGTCCTTTATAATGATGATGGGTGCGCTTGACGGATACAATGCGGTTTCAAGTGTCTATTCATATGAAGGGCCGTTTGGAGTGGGTTATGCAGTGGCAAGGATCAGGGTAGACGGCAAGGACAGCAAAAGGTTTTTTATGGAGAAGATGGAGAAAAAGCAGAAAGCCGGAATCACAGAACTCCGAAACGATGAGGACCCATATGTGAAACTTGCAAGGCAGGCACTTGAAGCCTATGTAAGGGAGGGTAGAGAGATCGGTATATCTGACGGATTGCCCGTTGAAATGACACAAAACCGTGCAGGTGTTTTTGTTTCATTGAAGAAGTTTGGCAGCCTCAGGGGATGTATAGGTACAACCGGTCCGGTGACACCAGGCATTGCACATGAGATAATCAACAATGCGATAAGTGCCGGGACACGTGATCCCAGATTTGCTCCCGTAGAAGAGGATGAACTGGACAGCCTGGTGTACTCTGTTGATGTATTGATGGAGCCTGAGCCCATAGATTCGATTGAGCAGCTCGATGTATTAAAATACGGGGTCATAGTAAGGTCAGGCATGAGGACCGGTCTGCTGTTGCCCGGCCTTGAAGGGGTGGACATGCCTGAAAAGCAGGTGTCTATTGCGCTGCAGAAGGCCGGGATAGGAAAGGATGAAGACTACAAAATGGAAAGATTTGAAGTGATAAGACACAAATGACTTCCTGGAGAGGTGGTAAAATGGCAAGGGAGGCCATGTTTTATGAAAAGAACGGAAATGGCGAGGTTAACTGCATGCTGTGCCCCCACAACTGTAGAATATCACCAGGGAAAACTGGTGTATGCAGGGTAAGGAAGAACATAGGTGGTAAGCTTTATACGATAAATTACGGCAAGGTTACATCTGCGGCACTTGACCCTGTTGAAAAAAAGCCCCTTAAAAGATACAGGCCAGGATCATATGTTCTTTCGGCCGGAACATTCGGCTGCAACCTCAGGTGCCCTTTCTGCCAGAACTGGACCATAGCACATAAGGAACCGGAGACAGCTGACATGACACCTGCAGGGCTGGTACAAAAGGCACAAGAGCTTAAAGACAGGGGGAACATAGGGATTGCATATACATATAACGAGCCGTTCATATGGTATGAGTTTGTCTGTGAAACCTGCAGGGAAGCCAGACGAAAGGGCCTTGTTAATGTGCTTGTTACAAACGGCTTTGTCTGTATGGAGCCGCTTGAGCAGCTGATGCCGTATATAGATGCAATGAACATAGATGTGAAGGCTTTCACGCATGAGTTTTACAGTAATGTATGCAAAGCATCACTGGAGAATGTAATGGAAACGGTTGAGTATGCAGCCCAGCACTGCCATGTGGAAGTAACCACTCTTGTAATACCGGGGCTTAACGATTCAGATATCGATATGGATCGGCAGGCTGAGTGGCTGTCATCCATATCACCTGAGATTCCGCTGCACCTGTCCAGGTATTTTCCAAACTACAATATGACCGACAGGTCCCCCACTCCAACGGATGCACTCAAAAGGCTGAAAGAAAGAGCACAAAAAAAACTCAAGCATGTTTTCCTTGGAAACATATAAACTATTGAATGATATACATTTGTTAATTACTTTTAACAAAAAAAGCTTACATAATGGTAGAAAACAAGTTATAATCTATATAAGAGGAAGCAGGGGCGTTGTCCTGCAGGGATGTGAGGTTTTTTGAACTTCTTTAACGAAATAAACATAAATTTTGAAGAATTGTTTAAAAACTATTCAGCTTATTTCGGTTTTGACTCAGCTTTTTCGGTAATAAGGGCGCTGGTTGAAATCGGGCTGGTTTCCTACGGCATATACAAGCTTATTATGCTGGTCAGGGAGACCAGGGCCTGGCAGCTCATAAAGGGAATATTGTTCATACTTATAGCTGCATGGCTAAGCAGAATCCTTGGTTTAAAAACGATATGGTATATCCTTGACAAGACCATTTACATAATCGGGTTTGCACTGGTGGTAATTTTCCAGCCTGAATTGAGGAGAGGGCTGGAACAGCTTGGAAGGAGCAAATTCCGCGATCTTTTCATTATGGATGAGGAGAATAACCGTTTGCACGTTACTGCTGTAATAGAGGAAATAGTTAAGGCCTGTTCCCATATGTCGGATGAGTTCATCGGAGCGCTTATTGTCATAGAAAGAGACACCAAGGTGGGAGAGGTTATCAACACCGGGGTGCAGATTGATTCAGCCGTATCATCCGAACTGCTCATAAATATATTTACACCCAATACACCCCTGCATGACGGAGCCGTAATTATAAGGGACAACAAGATAAAGGCTGCTTCATGCTTTCTTCCCCTGACTGACAACCAGGACCTCAGCAAAGAACTGGGGACCAGACACAGGGCAGCACTTGGAATTACCGAGGTGTCCGACTGTATTTCAATCATAGTTTCCGAGGAATCAGGAAGGATATCATTTGGGTTAAACGGAGGACTCACCAGAAATCTTACTCCTGATATTCTGAGAAAAGCACTTAGCAAAAATCTTCTTAATGAAGATGAACAAAACAGAAGGCTTGCTATCTGGAAGGTGAGGTCGAGATGACAGGTTTTTTAAAGCAGGATTTCTCTGCAAAAGTTATTTCGGTGGTTGCCGCCATTCTCTTCTGGATAGTGGTTTTCAATATTGACAACGAGTTTGTTGACAAAAGTGTTACAGTTTCGTTGAATGTCATAAATGAAGAACATCTTAATAAAAAGGGAATTGTTCTTCTAAGTGAAATACCCAAAAATATTAACCTCACGGTAAGGGGCAGGGAGAACGCCGTTTCGGCTGTAACATCCGGCGACTTTATGGTGACTGTTGACCTTGGAGAAATTAAGACAGCAGATGAAAAGCAAATACAGGTAAGTCAACCTGTATTTGATCTTAAAGACATATATGTTTCCAAGTATAACAAAAACATTGATATTGAGCTCGAGAGGATTGTAACACAGACTTTTCCCGTAAAGGTAAGAACAATAGGTTCTCTTAAGGAGGGTTACAGGTTAACCGGAATAACCCACACCCCCAGGTCATTTGAAATATCCGGGCTGGAATCTGTAATAAACAGTATTGAAGGAATAGAAGCTGTTATAGACCTGGGAGAAATCAGTGAGGATATAAGCGTGGAAAGGCTGTGCAAGGTTTATGATAAGAAAGGAAGCCTTATACAGACCGACAGTTATATGAACATTGACAGCATCAAGGTAAAGGCCCAGATTAATATTGGGAGGCAAATAACCGTACTGCCTCTAACAACCGGTTATCCTGCAGAAGGGTACTATGTATCGTCAAAGAACGCATCTCCGGGAAAGGTTACGGTTGCAGGAGCTGGTGAGGTTTTAAAAAACCTGACAACACTCTATACGCAGGCGGTGGATATCAGCAATAGCCGGGAAAGTATCAGTATGGTACGGGATATATCACTTCCTGAAGGAGTGAAGATTGTGGAACCGGCAGACGGGGTGGAGGTCAGTGTCGGGATTAAAAAGATGAAAGACAGGAGATTCAGGGTGCCAGCCGGCGGTATTAAACTTAGTAGCACCTATACCGATGGCTCGTATTACTATGAAATAATTGATGACCATATATATATTGAGGTCAGGGGCCGGCAGGAGGATATTGATGCGCTGACACAGGAAGAAGTCAATGTTTTTGCGGATGCAAGCGGACTGCAGGACGGGATGCATGGAGTGCCTGTGACTGTAGAACTGCCCGAAAGGTTTCTGCTTGTGTCATCAGATACTGTCATTATTAAGGTAGAACAATTCAAAACCATTGAATTGCCTGTTTCCGTGATAACAATTACCGGAAAAAAAGAAGGCTATGAATACAGTATAACCGGAGAAACCCATTATCTTGTGATAAGGGGAAGGAAACAGGTGCTGGACAGGTGCACCGTTGAATCGCTTGAACCCATATTGGATGTCTCCATGCTTGATTCAGGCCAGGCAGTACTCAAACTCCTGGTGCAAATTCCTGACGGAATCACGGTTGTGGAGGGAGAGTTTGTTACGGTTATCGTAGAACCCGGGAAGACCCCTTCACAGGAATAGGGGATATGGATAATATATGTTAGAAGGGGGTAATTATTAACTTATGGGAAGTTTTTTTGGAACTGACGGGGTAAGGGGGATAGCAAATATAGAACTGACTGCCGACCTTGCATTCAAACTGGGAAGAGCAGGTGCATATGTGCTTACTGCTGAAACTCACCATGTTCCCAGAATTATTGTAGGCATGGACACAAGGATTTCGGGTGACATGTTGGAGTCAGCACTTGTGGCAGGGATTTGTTCGGTAGGGGCAGAGGCGGTATGCCTGGGGGTTGTTCCAACACCTGCGATAGCTTATCTTGCAAGGCATTACGGCGCCGATGCAGGAGTGGTCATATCTGCTTCACATAACCCCTTTGAGTTTAACGGAATAAAGTTTTTCAATGGGAAAGGGTACAAGCTATCCGATTCAATAGAGCAGAAAATCGAATCACTCATACATGATGATGGCGTACACATCCCTTTCCCCTCGGGAGGGAAAGTAGGGAGAAAATCGGTTATGGATGCTGCGGCCGGGGATTATGTTGAATATGCAGCAGCTACTACGGAAGCTGACCTTGAGGGAATAAGAATTCTGGCTGACTGCGCCAATGGAGCAGCCTACAGGGTTGCCCCTCTTGTTTTTGAAAAGCTGGGAGCGGATGCTGTAGTGATTAATAACACCCCCAATGGTATAAACATAAACAGAGGCTGCGGGTCAACACACATATTACAGCTTCAGGAGGCTGTAAGACAAGGGGATTTTGATATAGGGCTGGCTTTTGACGGAGATGCGGACAGGGTGCTGGCTGTTGATGAAAACGGCAGCCTGGTAGACGGTGACGTGATTATGGCTATTGCCGGGATATACTTAAAGAAAATGAACATGCTCAAAAAGGATACCGTTGTAACAACCGTAATGAGCAATATGGGATTTGACCTGATGGCACGCAGGGAGGGGATTAATGTTGTCAGGACAAGCGTCGGTGACCGGTATGTGCTTGAGGAGATGGTCAACAACGGATATGTGCTGGGGGGAGAGCAGTCAGGGCATGTTATTCTCCTGGGATATAACACTACCGGTGACGGTATAATTACGGCAATACAACTGCTCACAATAATGAAACAGTCGGGCAGCAAACTGTCTGAACTTGCACAGGTAATGAAGGTGATGCCCCAGGTGCTTAAGAATGCACGCGTATCTAACCGAAACAAGAGCCGTTTTGAAAAGGACGAATTCATACTTGAGATGAAAACCAGGCTGGAAACCGAGTTTGGCACAGAAGGAAGGGTACTTATAAGGCCTTCCGGGACAGAACCCCTTGTAAGGGTCATGATAGAAGGAACAGACCCGGAATACATCAATGAAAAGGCTGTTGAGTTTGTCAAAGTGATTGAAGAAAGGCTGGGCTGATAAAGTATACTGATGAGTATAAAGGAACCGGGCGGCAAGCTTGCCAAAAGAATACTATTATCCATAACAGCACTTGCAGCTGTAATTGCCGCACTGCTGGTTGCAGAGAACCTGAACAACCTGGGCAGGCTTGCAGAGGCGTTTTCTTCTGTTGAGAGTTTCAAGGAAATGGTGAACGGCTTTGGTATAAATTCATATATGACTTATTGGGTAATACAGTACATACAGGTAATAATATCACCTGTACCGGGAAATATTACCGGTCTGGCTGGTGGGGCTCTCTTTGGATTAACATGGGGTTTCATACTCAGTACTACTGCCATAGCTGCCGGCTCCGTAACGGCGTTCTTGCTTGCAAGGTTTTATGGAAGGCCGCTTGTTGAAAAGCTGGCAGGCAAAAAAATGTATGAGAAATACAAGGATGCATTGTCCCATAAATCTGTATATGTACTGTTTATTGCATTTCTTATGCCTTTCTTCCCGGATGATATACTTTGCCTGATAGCGGGACTTTCCCTGGTTTCATTTCCGGTTTTTCTGCTGCTTCTTTTGGCAAGGCTACCGGGGATTTTAGTATCCACACTGGCAGGAGCAGGAATAGTAAGCCTTTCTGTCTGGCAGTGGGCGGTAGTTGCTTTAGTTTCGCTTTGTATGCTTTTTTTGTTTTTAAAGTACCGGAAAAAATTGCCTTTTTAATAAACCAGGCAATGTGTGCTGCAGAACAAAGCTGTAATAGCTTGAATATGATGTATTAACAGTATTGTTAAAAAAACATTGCTTGCATAACAGACACAGGTGAATTACAATATTACTTAATCAGGAGTAGGGAGGCAGCAGCAGTTTTAAAGGGAGAGGAGCAAATAAATATTTAAAGCGCCTGAACAGGATAAAACCTGTTGACGAGGAGAAGGGGACACATGGTGTCATATCGAAGAATTCGGCGGGAACCCTTCCGGCCGGTAAGGCCGTCAGGACTTACGCAAAAACCGCAGGTGACTGTGGAACAAAGGGAAGTCCGTATTACAGCTCCTTTCTAATATTTCAGTAAAAACAAAATAACAGGGACATTCCATGACTTAGGGTGCAGTATGCCCTTGTACGGTTGTTCCTGCCGTCAGAAAGGGGAAGATTTATAATGTGTGGGATAGTGGGTTACATAGGTAAAAAAAAGGTGGCCCCGGTACTGATTGAGGGCCTGAAGAAACTGGAATACAGAGGTTATGACTCTGCGGGTATTGCCGTATACAACGGTGGAGGCTTAAAGATAGTAAAGTGTAAGGGGAGGCTTGATGCACTTGAAAGAAGGCTTGAGGGTGAACAGGTAGACAGCCATCTGGGCATAGGTCATACCAGGTGGGCCACTCACGGCGAGCCAAACGATGTTAATTCTCATCCGCATCTGAGCCACTCGGGGAATATAGCGGTGGTGCATAACGGGATAATTGAAAACTATGTTGAATTGAGGGAATTGCTGAAATCACACGGATTTGAGTTCCTTTCGGATACGGATACCGAGATAGTGGCACACCTTGTTGAGTACCACTATAGCGGTAACCTTGAACAGGCGGTTATGGATGCTGTAAATGAACTTGAAGGTTCATATGCACTGGGTGTTATAAGCTGTGACGATACAGGAAAGTTTGTGGCTGCAAGGAAGGACAGCCCCCTTATAGTGGGACTTGGCAGCGACGGTAATTTTATAGCTTCGGACATACCTGCAATACTTGAGCACACCAGGGATATATATATTCTTGAAGACCGGGAGGTTGCAGTTGTTGAACAGGACAGTGTAACTGTCTATGACATGTACGGCGAGAAGGTGAGCAAGGAGATTTTCCACGTCGACTGGGATGTAAGTGCAGCCGAAAAATCAGGTTATGAGCATTTCATGATGAAGGAGATATGTGAAGAGCCAAAGGTGATAAGGGATACCATAAGTCCCAGGCTGATAAACGGGCAGGTTTTGCTGGATAATATAACTATTTCCTCAGAGTACCTTGACAATATAGAAAAGGTATTCATAGTAGCATGTGGTACTGCTTATCATGCAGGGGTTATTGGCAAGTATCTGATTGAAAAGCTTGCAAGGATACCTGTGGAAGTAGATCTTGCCTCAGAATTCAGATATCGTGACCCAATGATAACTGAAAAAAACCTTGTAATCATCATAAGCCAGTCGGGGGAGACAATAGATACGCTGTTTGCATTAAGAGAGGCAAAAAACAAGGGAGCACGCATTCTTTCTGTTGTAAACGTGGTAGGCAGCTCAATAGCCAGGGAATCGGATGATGTGATTTACACCTGGGCCGGACCCGAAATTGCAGTAGCCTCCACAAAGGCTTACAGTACACAGCTTTCGGTACTCTATCTTATTGCCCTGTATTTTGCAGACAGGAAAAACACCATTGACCAAAAAACCTGCAGCAGCATCATACAGGGTCTGCGGCAGGCGCCTGATTCAATAGAAACTATTCTTTCAAACAAAGAGGTAATACAGAAATTTGCATCACGTCATTACAATGCAAACAGCATATTCTTCATAGGAAGGGGCCTGGACTATGCGCTTTCAATGGAAGGCTCTTTAAAGCTTAAAGAGATATCATACATCCATTCAGAGGCTTATGCAGGAGGCGAATTAAAGCACGGGACAATAGCACTCATTGAAGAGGGAACCCTTGTAGTATGCTCCATGACACAGGATGTACTCTATGATAAAATGGTAAGCAACATAAAGGAAGTGAAGGCAAGAGGAGCTGTAGTAATGGCTGTGACACAGCAGAAGAACAAAAACATTTACGAAGTTGCCGACACGGCTGTTACAATACCTGATGTGAATTCCGTACTTGCACCCTTAGTGGCAATCACCCCCATGCAGCTTTTTGCCTATTACATGGCTGTCCTGAAAGGTTGTGATGTTGACAAGCCCAGGAACCTTGCCAAAAGTGTTACTGTTGAATGAGAAAGGTAAAAGCGCTTACAAAGGTGTAGGTTTAAAATAAATAGTGTCTTTTTAGAATATCAATAATAAAAATAATAAATAATATATCTTCTCTTTTTACAAATCGGCAATTGCAAAAAGGTTGTAACAATGCTACAATATAAACATAATACATCCTACGTATTATGTTTATATATATGATGGAGGTTTTTATGATGAAAAAATTGTATCTCATTCATACAATAGGGAATTACAAAGATATAATTTATGACCCTTTTGCCGTTCCTTTCAAAGAGGAGAATCCGCATATTGAAATTTACAATATTTCAGATGACAGCTTACTTAAAGAGACGCTGGATGAAGGAAGGGTTACAAAAAAAGTATATGCGAGGATTTTAAATTATGCAAAAAGTGCTGAGTTTTCAGGTGCTGATGCAATAATGGTTACTTGTACTTCTGTAAATGAAGTAACAAAATATGCAAAGAAATTCATTCAAGTTCCATTATTGAATATTGATGAACCCGCAGCTGAAAAAACTGTTTCAGCAGGCAAAAGAATAGGAATTCTAGCTACATTGCCTACAAGTCCGATTGCTACAAAAAGACTGCTATTTGAAGAGGCAAAAAGGATGAACAAGGAGATTGAAATAGTAGTTCGGGTTGCAGAAGGAGCATTTGACGTTTTATGCAGAGGCGACAGAGACAAGCATGATGATATTGTAAACAAGGAGTTAAAAAAACTGGCAGCAGAAGTTGACACAATAGCTTTTGCTCAGATATCGATGAGCCTTGTAAAACATGAGGAACTGGACATACCAGTATTTAAAATTGGTAAATCAGGCTTCAACAGGGTAAAAAAGCTGCTCAACGAAAAAGGTGATTAGTAATGGAAAACGAGAAATCAAGAATCAAGCTAATTAAGGACAAGGCAAAAGAGTTAAGAAAGACAACTTTAACAATGATACATAAGGCTAAATCGGGTCACCCGGGTGGATCGCTTTCCATCGCCGATATAATAGCCGTACTGTATTATGATGAATTAAGTATTCGTCCGCAGGAACCGGGCTGGTATGAAAGAGACAGGGTTATACTTTCAAAAGGCCATTGCTGTCCGGTTCTATATGCGGCACTTGCAATGAAGGGATATTTTCCTTTTTCACAAATATACACATTGAGAAAAATGGGTTCAATTCTTCAAGGACACCCGGATATGAAAAAAGTACCTGGAATTGATATGACTACCGGGTCATTGGGGCAGGGATTATCTATAGGTGTTGGAATGGCAACAGGGGTTAAGGCTGATTCGCTAAAAAGCAGGATATATGTAATACTTGGAGATGGTGAAACTAATGAAGGACAGGTATGGGAAGCAGCTGCGAGTGCAAGCAAATACAAACTGTATAATCTTGTTGCAATTGTAGATTGCAACGGACTGCAGAATGATGGCTTTACAAAGGATATTTTACCTGTAGAGGATATGGGTAACAGGTGGAGGTCATTTGGATGGGAAGTTGTTAATATATGCGGACATGATATTGAGCAAATACTTGGTGCTTTCAAGAAGGCAAGAAGAACAGAAGGAAAGCCGGTTTGTATTCTTGCAAAAACTGTAAAGGGAAAGGGCATAACTTTTATGGAAAACGTATGTGAATGGCACGGGAGAGCGCCTGATGAAAAAGAGTTTGGAAGATGCCTGGAAGAGCTTGAACGGAATGTATGCCTATGAACGGCATATCTACAAGACAGGGCTTTGGAGATGGAATAGTTGAGCTTGGAGAAGAATACAAAGACATATATGTTATTGATTGTGATATATCAAGGTCCATGAAGACGGTGAGTTTTGCCAACAGATTTCCTGAAAGGCATATGAATGTAGGCATTGCGGAACAAAATGCGGCCGGGGTGGCGGCAGGTCTTGCTGCTGTTGGTAAGATATCGGTTGTAAGCACATATGCGGTTTTTGGCAGTATGAGAATGTGTGAACAGGTAAGGACATCTATATGCTATCCTGGTTTAAATGTAAAAATCGCTTGCAGTCACGGGGGTGTTACACCTGCTAATGATGGTGTTACGCATCAGAGCATTGAGGATTTAGGAATATATAGAAGCATACCTGGTATGACTGTTATTATGCCGGCTGATTATAATTCAACAAAGAAACTTCTAAAAAAGGCAATTGAATATTATGGCCCTGTATACATAAGATTCACCAGAGATGAAATGCCATTACACTATAATGAAGATGAAGAATTTAAGATAGGTAAGGGCAAAGTTTTAAAGGATGGGAATGACATAACACTGATAGCTTTGGGTGATATGCTTCACCAGACTGTAGAAGCTGCAAACGAACTTGAGAAAAAAGGGGTAAGTGTGGGGCTTGTTGATATGCATACCGTAAAACCTTTAGATGAATCATTGGTCTTGAAAATACTTGAACGTACAAAAAAAATAGTTACTGTTGAAGACCATAATATCATAAACGGTCTGGGGAGCAGTATAGCAGATATTATCAGCAGAGAGGGGAAAGGCATATTAAGGAAGATAGGTATAAAAGATACATTTACAGAATCAGGCGGATACCAACAACTGCTTGAGAAATATGAAATGGACAGCAGAAGTATATTATTAGCTGCTGAAGAAATACTGTGAGAAAGGAAAAATAAAATGGGGAAAACAATACTATCAATAAGTGGTGAAGACTTCTTAGTTAACGGCAGATTGACTTATTCGGAGATCGAAAGCTGTAATACCTGTAATCACGGCCTGTTAATGAATGCAAGATTCATCCAGGGCATATTTGATGATAAAGAGGACAGAAAACGCTTTAACCGGTTTGGAATTGAGAGTTTTGATCCTGAAGAAAACACTGACAAGCTGATTAAGGCTCTGCCGGAATGGTATTCTTATGGATTGAGGGCTTTTACAGCAGGATTTCAGGGAGGAGGGCCGTGCTTTACTGTAGAAAACAGCACAATTTGCAATAATCCTTTTGGTGAAGACGGTTTGAGCCTGGACAGGCATTATGCAGATAGAATGGACAGGTTAATAAGAGCAGCTGATAAACTTGGCATGGCTGTTATTGTCAGCTTTTTTTATCCGGGACAGGTAGGGCGTCTGAAAGATGGAAGGGCTGTAGCAAATGCAGTAAGGACAGCCAGCAGATTTTTGAGAGAAAACAGTTATACAAATGTTATCATAGAGGTATGCAATGAAATGGATGTAGACAGTTTTCACCCTATCATTCATGAACCTGAAGGGATGTCACTACTCATGGAAATGGCAAAAACTGAGTCTGGCGAAATGCCTGTGGGGTGCAGTTGCAGCGGCGGCAAAGTATTCAGAGAAGTATGTGAAGCAAGTGATGTTATACTTATCCATGGCAATGGATGCAGCAGGCAGAATTATTACAATCTGATAAAGAGAGCAAGAAGCTATAGCAGCAATAAGCCTATAGTATGCAATGAGGATTCGCAGGCCATA
>CAYYGK010000039.1:0-16268 GCA_964471145.1 uncultured Eubacteriales bacterium
CAAAACTGAGAATACAATGAAAGATTCAGAGAATTCCTACAGAATGGACAGTAAAGACTGGTGGGCAGACATATCAAGCGTTAATCCCTGTGAATATGACCCGGTGGGATTTCTTACAATGCTTGAGAAAAACGGTACAGATCCTATTGAAGCGGGAAAAGCCCCTGCAGGATGGATAAGCAGAGTGGATATATTCAGCCTGCTTAAGTCTATTGATTCCAATAAACCCTGTTCTCCGGTTTGGCATCTTCATATGCTGTCTTCGGCCAATCCCCCTCAGGGTGCGTCCACCGTTGGTAGAGAGGCTAAATATATGATTGAGTGTTTTGTAAATGGAAGATATCCTTCAAGGTTCTATTCAAACCAGTATAGCGGTCAGGGTGAAGATACAGCCCGATATGCAAAGGACTATGAAGCCTGGTGGAATGAGATAGATTCAGGTATTGTCAATTCCAACGGATGCGAAAGGCTTGTAAGTTTGTATAATGAACTTATGGCACATAATAAGGAATATGATGTCCTTCAGAAGGCAATTATTGAAGATGCGGCATGTGAATACATCCCCTGTATCAGCAGTATATACGAAGGTGGGAATATGACGGAAGAGGCAAGGAAGATCGCCCCTTCCCCTGGGGAACTGCTAAGGTGGGCCCATGACTTTGCATACAAAAACGACAAGGCACTCTATTATTTTCTGGAACTTGGCACTGCAGAAATAAATGAAGGACTGAAAAGAGACTATGAAGAATGCATCTGCAACCTGCTGTATAAAAAGGATGTTTCGTTTTTTACCCAGCTGGCGGAGCTGGAAAAGGAAAAGGACATAAACAACATTATCAATATAGCGGCTTACCTTTTCATAAGGGAAGAAAACCTTATGGACCATCTTAAAGGTAGAGGCTGTAATGAGGAAAAAGGGTATTATGAAAGGATAAAAACCGCATATCATGATATTATGAGGGTTGAACCGGATATAAATCTGAGCCGGAACCTGGAATTTGAAGAAAAATACCTTTCATCTGACTTCTATTCAAAGCAGGATATACTGCCCCTCCATTATGACATCCAAAGCAATATATGCATAGGATACAAAATGATTGCGGAAAGCATTGACGAAGAAAAAGGCAAAGTAACCCTGACGGGTGTACCTCAAGGAACCACCGAAATATATCTTTGCAGGATGGATACTGGAAAAAGCGTTCCTATTGGCAGAATGGGAGTTATAATAAACAGCAGCATGTCATATGATGAAAAATATCTGGCGGTAAATGATTTCTGCAATGTTGGTGTTATTGACATCGAAAAAGGCTTAATGAAGCTTCTTGATGAAGGTGGTACTACAGAAGGAATATATAGTACCAATTTCAGCAGGGACAGCAGCACAATTTATGTTCATGTGGACACACAGTCATGCTTTTATGCATACGATACGGCAGAAGGCAGTCTTTTGAAAAGGCGTGGAGGATTTGACCCAAAAGAAGAAGCTTTCAGGGGATATACGAAATCATCGGAGCTTTATTCAAAGGAGGAACATTTTGGTGTTGTTTCAGGGTGTTATGCAAAATTCACTGATAATGCTGCAGTATTACCAGACAGTAATGCAATTGTTGATGCACATAAACCCAATATAATTCATGATATTATGGGCGACTGGGTGCTGATGACGGTGGAATACATGGGGACAGGGTCGGGAAGCGACTTGGGATTCAAGAAGTACAATGTACTCACAGGAGAAGACATGAGTATTGAATACTTCAATACTTATAAAGCTCCATACAACATATACAAGGCAAGCTTTCTCAGGAGCTCGGGTGAGATAGTTTTTACAAGGGTTTTGCCTGACAGTATGGGATTCAGGTATGAACTGGTCAGGTTATCTCCGTCACTGCAGGTAATAGAAACTGCAACTGTGAATTCCCCTATGTTCACCCTTTCTCCGGGAGAGAAGGAACTCTATTTTTCATATGGCAGAGGACACAGCATCCCCGGCTTTGTAATCAATGCAGGAGATTTTACCAATATAAGGCGGCTTCCCGCTGTATCTTCTGTCAAAAATTATTCAAAGTCATTTGCAGAGTTCCTTATAACAATGGAGAGGGCATATGCATTCTATACAGGTATGAACTGCAAACATCCAGAAGAGATTTTTACAAACTCTTACAATCCCATACCACAGGAAGCCCTTGAAAACGTGGTCAGAGAGATTGTAGACAAGAAGGTTGTCTGCACGTATACAAATGAGATATTCAAAAGGTACATGTCCCTGACGTATGAAATGTATAAAGACTGCACAGGAATGCATGCTGATCTTGACCTTTATTTCTATTCGCCTCATGAACTTCTCAGACTGGAGTCAGGCATGTGGAAAATAACCGGGTTTTCTACATATCCCGGCACTATTGAGAGAAACAATGTACTGGAGGCTGTATCAAAAGGCCTTGGTTTTGAAAGGGGCACAATAAAAGGTAAAGTAAGAGAAGGATGCAGCAGTGCTTTCAGCAGCATTACAGGCAAGACGGCTAAAATAGGGGAAATAGAACTGTGGACGACAAGCGAACCTCATCGGGCCCCCAATCTTGACTGGGTCAACCTGGCATATGTAAAGCTCAAGGTATTCACAGATGAAGGAGGTTATGACAGATATCTAGTCCAATTAAGCCGTCCGGACAATTCCGGCAGATGGTCAATTGATTCAATAATCTGGTAAGGCCACAGTAAACCTGTAAACAGACCATGAAGGCATGAGATTAATTGATGACAAAACCACGGGAACAAAGCTGAATGAATAGGCTTAACCTGTGGTTTAATTTTTTATGGGAGTGATTGCATTGAAAAAAAGTCTGACACGGGAGATGGTACTGGCAGGATTCATGGTTGCGCCGGGTATACTTATTCCGGTTGTTTTCCATGCCTTCGGGGCAGGGCCGGTTTAACATATCACCAAATCCTGACAGTTTTCCTTGACATGGGTTGTATAATTGTATACAATTATACACGTTGCAGTATTGGTGTAAGTTTTCTTGTTTAAAATACCTTAAGCAATGCATAAAAGCATGTGCACAGTGGTTAAGATGTAGAGGAATAACTTCAGGGAGGTAATAAAGTGGGGTATAGTATTGCACAAAAAATTATCAGAGAACACCTCATAACAGGGGAAATAAAAAAGGGAAGTGAGATATCCCTGCATATTGACCAGACCCTTACCCAGGATTCAACAGGCACAATGGCATATTTGCAGTTTGAGGCAATGGGTGTTCCAAGGGTAAAGACAAAAAGATCTGTGGCATATATAGACCATAACATGCTGCAGGCGGGCTTCGAAAACGCTGATGACCACAGGTACATACAGACTGTGGCATCAAAACACGGTATATACTTTTCCAGGCCGGGTAACGGAATATGCCACCAGGTACATCTGGAGAGATTCGGAGTGCCGGGGATGACCCTTTTAGGTTCGGACAGTCACACTCCCACTGCGGGGGGCCTGTCAATGCTGGCGATAGGAGCAGGAGGGCTTGATGTTGCGGTTGCAATGAGCGGCGGTCCATATTACCTTATGATGCCAGGGGTTGTAAGAGTGGAATTAAAGGGCAGATTGAAGCCGTGGGTTACTGCAAAGGACATTATACTGGAAGTGCTGAGGATAATGTCGGTAAAGGGCGGCGTAGGTAAAATAGTCGAGTATGCGGGAGAAGGAGTCAAAAGCCTTAGTGTTCCCGAAAGAGCAACCATAACAAACATGGGTGCAGAACTTGGAGCAACCACTTCAATTTTCCCCGGTGACGAAATAACAAGGCAGTTTTTGAGGGCACAGGACAGGGAAGAGGATTGGAAGGAAATAACGGCTGACCCTGATGCCGCTTATGATGAGGAGCTGTTTATTGAATTGGATGCCCTTGAACCTCTGGCAGCCATGCCTCACAGTCCTGATAATGTTGAGAAGGTAAAGGACCTGGAAGGTATGAAGGTTGACCAGGTGTGTATAGGAAGCTGCACCAATTCTTCGTATGCCGATATGATGAAGACTGCTGCCATATTGAAAGGTCGGAGAGTCCACCCTGAAACAAGCCTGGTTATAGCGCCCGGTTCTAAACAGGTTCTCAATACCATTGCATCAAACGGAGCACTGGCAGATATGGTATCTGCGGGTGCCAGGATACTTGAATGTGCATGTGGCCCCTGCATAGGGATGGGGCAGGCTCCGGCAACGGATGCAGTATCTCTAAGGACATTCAACAGGAATTTCGAGGGCAGGAGCGGAACTAAATCAGCACAAGTTTACCTGGTGAGTCCGGAAACGGCTGCTGCAAGTGCAATAACCGGGGTAATGACTGATCCCGGAAAATTTGGGAAAGCCCCGGCTGTTGATTTGCCGGAGAAATTCCTGACAAATGACAATATGATAGTAAAACCTGCCAGGAACCCGGATGATGTAGAAGTTTTCAGGGGACCCAACATAAAACCGTTTCCTCTTAACACGGAACTTGCAGAAAAGATAGAAGGAAGGGTGCTTATAAAGGTGGGGGACAACATCACTACCGATCACATAATGCCGTCAAATGCAAAGCTTCTTCCTTACCGGTCAAATGTGCCTTATCTTGCAGAATACTGCTTCACCCCATGTGATGAGGAATTTCCGCAGAGGGCAAAGAAATACGGCGGTGGCTTTATAGTCGGAGGAATAAACTATGGACAGGGCTCGAGCAGGGAGCATGCGGCACTTGCACCCTTGCAGCTTGGAATAAAGGGAGTGCTGGCAAAGTCTTTTGCCAGAATTCACATGGCAAACCTTATTAATTCGGGCATACTGCCGCTGGTTTTTTTGGATGAAGGTGATTATGAAACCATAAACCAGGCTGATGTTTTAATGATAGACAATGCACGGCAGCAGCTTATGAACGAAGAGGATATTATAGTACAGAACAAGACTGCCGGCAGGGAGATCAGAACCTGTTTGGAGGTTTCACAAAGGCAGAGGGAGATACTATCTGACGGTGGCCTCATCAACTTCACCCGTAAAAAGAACCGTTAGAGATATCACCGCAGGCCATATGGAGGGACAAATGGAGATTACAGACTATAGCGACAGAGAAAAGACAGGTTCTCTGGGCTCAAAGGTTTTCAGCAGACTTGAAAATGACATACTTGAGGGCAAGTACAGGCCAGGGGAGAGTTTGAAGGAACTGAAACTGTCTTATGAAATGGGGGTCAGCAGAACCCCTGTCAGGGAAGCAATAAGGCAGCTTGAGCTTGAAGGCCTGGTCAGGATTATTCCAAATAAGGGTGCTGTTGTAAAGGGGTTGTCCAAAGAAGACATCAAGGACATATGTACCGTAAGGACGCTTGTTGAGGGGCTTGCGTCAAAGAGAGCGGCTCAAAATGTAACTGATGAGGAACTTATGGAGCTGGAAGAAATTGTGCAGCTTGAGGAGTTCTATACAGGCAGGAATGATACCGACCGCCTTATAAAACTTGACAGCAGGTTTCATGAGATACTGTTCAGGGCCAGTAAAAGCCTCCCGCTGAACCATATGCTCGGTACGTTCCATCACTACCTGCAAAAGGCAAGAACAGCTTCCTTTAAGATTCCCGGAAGGGCGAAGATGGTTTTAGAAGAGCATAAGGCAGTACTGGAGGCGATAAGGTGCAGAGATGGTGAAAAGGCGGAGAGGCTGACCACGGACCATGTCAGGAATGCAAGCATTAACCTTATTGAGCAGTAGGTTAAAAAATTATTTACAGCAGGGAGGAATCATTATGGCGATTGTTGACAATGCAGACAGGCTGGTGAGTAAAGAAGAGTTAATGGATGAACTCATATCGAATGTGAAGAAAAACTATTCAATACCCGGGGAACTGTATTCAAGGTTTAATGTAAAAAGAGGGCTCCGGAATTCTGATGGAACCGGTGTACTGGTAGGTTTGACCAGGATTGGCGAGGTGCATGCCTATATATTGGATGAGAATGAAAAGGTCCCTGTTGAAGGACGGCTGATGTACAGGGGGATAGATGTCAATGAGTTTGTAAGCGGTTTTCAGAAGGATAAAAGGTTCGGGTTTGAGGAATGTTGCTATTTACTGATGTTTGGAGAGCTTCCTACAAGGAAGAACCTTGAGGATTTCTGCAGAATACTGGGAAATAACAGGAGGCTGCCTGAGGGATTCACACGGGACATGATACTTAAAGCTCCAAGCAGTGATATAATGAACAAACTTGCCAGAAGCGTGCTTGCAATGTATTCGTATGATGAAAACCCGGATGACACCGAAACAGGAAATGTCATATCACAGTGCATCAGACTTATATCATATTTTCCCACACTTGCTGCTTACGGATATCAGGCGCTTGCACATTATTATTATAATCAGAGCCTTCATATTCACAGTCCCATCCCGGAGCTTAGTACAGCCGAAAACCTCCTGCATATGATGAGACCTTATGGAAAATACTCTGAACTGGAAGCAGAGATACTTGACCTTGCGCTTGTACTTCATTCAGAGCATGGCGGCGGAAATAATTCTACTTTTACAACCCACGTGGTTACATCCTCAGGTACTGATACATATTCAGCCATAGCTGCGGCAATAGGCTCGCTAAAGGGTCCAAGGCATGGCGGTGCCAATATCAGAGTAATGAATATGATAGAAGACATCAAGAGCAATATAGACGACCTGGAAGATGAAAACCAGTTAAAAAAATATCTCAAAAAGATACTCAACAAGGAAGCGTTCGACAGGTCCGGCCTGATATACGGCATGGGACACGCTGTATATACCCTTTCAGACCCAAGGGCTGTACTGCTCAAACGCAAAGCTGAGGAACTTGCAAAGGAGAAGGGAATGGAGAAGGAATTCAGGCTTTATAATCACATAGAAAATCTATCTCCCAAAGTCTTCGAAGAGGTAAAAGGGGTTAAAAAGATACTGTGTGCGAATGTGGACTTCTACTCCGGTTTTGTTTACAAGATGCTGAATATACCCGTAGATCTGTATACTCCAATATTTGCATGTGCGAGGATTGCAGGATGGTGCTCCCACAGGATAGAGGAAATACTTTGCGGAGGCAGGATTGTAAGACCTGCATACAAAAGCGTTTGCACAAGAAATGCATATAAACCGTTAGGCAAGAGGAAATAACAAAAAGGCACGGAAATATTTTCCGTGCCTTTTATATGGTGACCCATAGGGGACTCGAACCCCTGTTGCCGCCGTGAGAGGGCGGAGTCTTGACCGCTTGACCAATGGGCCCTGGCAGACATTATTATAACATGGTTATACAGCCGATGCAAGATGTATACCGTTATTAAAAAAATGGAGTTATAAATGGCAATACCCGATAATTTCCTTAAAAACATGTTTGAACTTATGAATGAAAGTGAGTACCGGCTTTTTGCAGAGTCTTTGAAAAGGGATAATTTTACCGGGCTGAGAATAAATACACTCAAAGTGGAAAAGCAAAACTGCCTTCAGATGCTTCCATTCAGCACTGAGCCGGTACCCTGGTGTACTGACGGATATTATTATGACCCTGTATGCAAACCCGGGAAGCATCCACTGTATCATGCAGGACTCTACTATATTCAGGAGCCCAGTGCAATGTACCCGGCACAGCTGCTGGACGCCAGACCCGGTGAAAAGGTTTTGGATCTTTGTGCTGCTCCTGGGGGGAAAACTGTTCAGATAGCAGCTTTAATGAGAGGGAAAGGACTTATTGTCTCTAACGATAACAGCAGAAGGAGGGCAAAAGCGCTGGTTCGCAATATAGAGCTTTGCGGTATAAGAAACGCTGTTGTTACCGTTGAGGACTACAGGGTCCTTGCAGGGAGATTTAACTCGTTTTTTGACAGGATACTTGTTGATGCACCCTGTTCAGGAGAGGGTATGCTGCGAAAAAACGACAGGGCTGCAGCAAGCTGGACCAGATATGGCAGAGAAAAGTATGCAGATTTGCAGTTTGAAATGCTTTGCCGTGCCGATACCATGCTGAAACCGGGAGGACGCATGGTGTACTCTACGTGTACGTTTTCGCCTCTTGAAAATGAGTGTGTAATCGCAAGGTTTTTAAGTGAAACAGGGAAATATCAGATGCTTGATGCCCCCAAAACAGATGGAATAGAAAGTGGAAGGCCCGCCTGGTGCGGCGAAGCCGACACACTGAAAAAAGCTTCAAGACTTTGGCCCCACAGGCTGAAGGGGGAAGGACACTTTGCTGCAATGCTTCTTAAGACCGGTGGTACAAGCAAAACAGCAGTAAAAACAAAAAAGGAGGTTTGCGAAAAACCGGCAGAATTTAAAGAGTTTGAAAAGAAGAATTTGAATACTCAGATTGAAGGGAATTATTTATGGGCAGGAAAGGGTCTGTACCTTGTACCTGAGGATTTACCTGACCTGGATGGCATAAGAGTGGCTAAATTTGGCTGGTATCTGGGGCAAAGGGACAGGGAGAAGTTTAAGCAATCGCATTCATTGGCTATGTCGCTTAAAAAGAAAGATATACTATTGACTGAGGACTTTGATGCAGACAGTGAAGAAACAGCAAGGTATTTGCGTGGTGAAACCCTGTTTGGCAAAGAGCCGCAGGGTCTTACTGCAGTATGCGTAAATGGATTTCCAATGGGCTGGGCAACACGTCAGGGTGACATATTAAAGAACCTGTATCCTCCGGGCTGGAGGATGCAATCATAGAAGGCACCTTGTCTTTAACGTATCTTCAGTTACATTTCTGCATGGTATGATATCTAATCTGGCAGATTGATCCATCAGGTTGTCATTTATGAATGACCCTGCCGTTTCACATAACTCTTCACAACGGTCGTTGCTGAGTATAATCAGTTTATGGCCCGTAATGCATGAAGCTATGGTTTTGAGTACTTTGAGAAGTTCTGATATATCTATATACCCCGACTTACTTACAGGAGTTCCAACCGCAATGATAATCACATCCGACTGTAGAATCGCATTTTGGATGTAATCAATATATCTGCCTTTTCCAGCATCTGAAACACCTGCATAAAGAATCTCATGACCTGAAAGCTTTATTCTCCTTCCGGCTTCTTTTGCTGCAATACCAGTATCAGCAATCACTGTAATTTTCATGGGTACACAACTCCTTTTTCATTAGTTTGTATACCTTATGCGGAATGTATTAAGTTTATGCCGAAACCTGAAGCTTTTTTGCAACTATTGCCCTGAAATCTTCAATCAGCTTGTCAAATACTGACTCCCACGACCTTTCAAGTGCGTAAGTCCTTGCATTGTAAGAAAGCTCGGTTACCAAATCCGGGTTTTGCAAAAGAGCAGCTATTGATTTTGTAAATGATGACACATCCCTGGCTTCGCTCATAAGTCCGTTGTAGCCATGCTGTACCGATTCGCATACGCCTCCTGCATTGACTGTAATAGCGGGTAGGCCTGAAGCCATAGCTTCAAGCACAACATTACCAAAAGTTTCAGTGCTTGAAGGAAACACAAAGGCATCACACGAAGCATACATCGCTGCAAGGTTCTTTCCCTTCAGATACCCTGTGTAGATAACGTTGGGCGGGGAAAGATTTTTCATTTCTTCTTTGTAAGGTCCATCGCCTACTATTAAAAACCTGGTCTTTTGCGGAAAAGCAAGGTTGATTCTTTTTATGCTTTCTATGAGTATGTCAAGATCCTTTTCAACAGCTATCCTGCCTACGTATAAAAACAGTCTGTATTTATCCGCTTTGTATTTACTGCGCAATGATTCATCCCTGTGTTCAGGTGAGTACGTCTGTGTGTCCACACCCCTTGACCATACGCCCAGGTTGTGAATACCCTTTCTCCTCAGATAATTAACAGTCTCCCGGGACGGACATAAGTTTATGTCGCAGTAGTTATGAAACCATTTGAAAAAACCCCACACAAGGTCTTCCAGGTATTCAAACCTGTAGTATTTAAGGTATGCGTCAAACTTGGTTGTAAAGGAAGATGCAATCGGCAGGCCCCTCTCCCTGGCATACCTCATTCCCATAAGACCTATGCCAAGGGGTGTAACAAGATGCACAATGTCGGGTTCGAATTCGTCAACGACATTGCACATGCCGGGATAAAGAGGAACTGAAAGCCTGCACTCCGGATACAGGAAGAATGGAATGCTTTTAAAAGTATGTATCCTTTTATGCTCAAATGAATTGTCAGGATATTTGGGAGAATATATTCTGTAGTCATGCCCTCTTTCATCAAGATAGCCCTCAAGCTTTGAGAGGGTATTTGTAACCCCGTTTATCTGGGGCAGGTATGTGTCAGAAAAAAATGCTATTTTCATACTTAACCTCCAATAGTTTTACGCTGCTTTCTTTTCGGTCTGGCCGGTACACACGGCTACTATAGATATTATAACACAAACACATATCTTTATGGCAAAAGTTATATCAGTGGCAAAGGAGGTTCTACGCAGAGCGTATCTTCTGTGAAAATCCTCCACTGCTTTCCATACCGATACCGGGCTGTCATGCATGTTTATATTTATACTGCAGCTGACTTGTCTTGATTTAACCGAATTTCTTTTAAAATATCTCCACAGCCTCTTTTCATAGAAATAGTGATGTATGAGTGTACCTTCATATGAATGAAAATGAGGCCTGCAAAAAAAATCCGAAAGGTAATGGGTGATGATTCCAAGCCTTTCGGAGAATTCTCTGTCAAGTTTCACTGTACCGGACAGCGGTTTGTCCATAAGTTCCTTTATCTGTCCCTGAACAAAACCTGATGCCTTGTTCATAAAGTGAGGAACAGTAAAAACATATGTAGAAAAATCAGGTTTTATTGTACCATAAATATATGCCAGCCTATCCATTTTTATTCCGGTCTTCCTTTCCACCTCGCGTCTGATTATAGATGAAAGACCAAGGTGAGTCAGGGTATTCACTGGTATCACATCCTTTTCTTTAGTTTTACTGGTCATCTTTTATTTGTCATATAATTAATACCAAAGATACAATAAGGCGGTATTAAAGATTTGTTAAGAAATCATTAAGATTTTTCTTCCAGCAGGGCTTTTACAAATTCCACAGCGTCTTTGCCGCTGTATTCCACCTCGGGCTCTATACCTGCCTTGTGGATATTTATGCCGTCAGGCGTATACCAGAGAAGAGTGGTAGCTTTTACAGCAAAGCCTCTTCTAAGAGAAAGGGTATACTGGCCTATGCCTTTGCCATAGGTCCTGCTTCCGACCAGCAGAACATTCTTAAGGTTATCATTAAGTGCCACTATCATGTTTTCAGAGGCGCTTGCTGTATTACCATCCTGCAGTATCACTATATTGTCAAAACTGAATACCGGCTTTTTATGTGATTTGTATGTCCATGTAATAAACCTCATCTCATCCACGGCAATGACATCACCCTTTGGGAGAAACAGGCCTGAAATTTTTTGCATTGCCTTTATGTCACCGCCTGAATTTCCTCTCAGGTCCAGGATTATATCAGAATACTGTTTAAGGTTGTTCACATTGTGTTTTACAAAATCCCACGTATATTTAGAGAAATTTGTAATCCGCAGGTACACAGTATTTTCATCAACATGTCTGGTATATGATTCCAGGGCCTCACGCTTTTCTGAATCCAGGTATTCGGAAAGCCTTTCAGGAAGGTACATGTATGTGTAACCGTCATTGTTTCTATCCCTGATGGCTTCTGTAAAAAGTGATATTGCTACGTTGTCAAAATATGCGTAGTACCTGCCTTCTACATTGCGCTTGAGTCTCTGGTTATATAGTTCGTCAAGTGCATCGGTGTAGATGTAATGGCCGGAAATGAAGTACTTGAATGCCAGGTAATCATAGTTAATGTAAATAAAGACCCCTGCGGCTGCTGCAAATAAAACAAAAACTGTAAAAAGAAACCTGAGACGCCTGCGGTAAAGCCTAAGAAGTTTTTCCGGTTCAGTTTTTAATTTTTTCATAATACCCCGCCTGTATTTTACCGATACCATTGGTACAATTATAGCATATTTTTTATGCTGAATTCCGATTTTTGGACAATACTTTCTAGAAGTAGTAAAAGCTCCGCCAGTTCAACAAGCGATTCAGATTTTTCTTGAAGCTCGATGAATTTATTCAACCTTGTCAGTGTAAGTGATACGGCTTCCAGCTCGCTGTTGTTTATTGTAAGCAGCCATTTCTGTTTGGTGCTGTTCCAGTACTTTTCAGTGCGTATAAATTCGTTGCGGGCTTTTTCCCACTCTTCTTCTGTCACATGGCTCTCCACCCTGGATATATACTCAAAGAGTTTTTCTGATGAGTCTTTAAGGTGCCTGTTAAAGTAAAAAGCTAATCCGGTAACTGCCATTGCAGAAATAGTAATAAACATTAACCATTTTGTTACTGAATTCATTTTTTTGTTCTCCTTTCAGGCGATTTCTGCTGGCAGAAGATTTTTCCCTTTGAGTCCAGACTGGCAATAAGAACATCCTTTACACTGGCTGCCCCCATTTCTTTTAGTTTAAGCTGCAGCCAATTAAGGTCATGGCCTGCTTTTTCCAGATTCCTTTGTATTACCTCCCCGTCCAGTATGAGATCTACAGGCAGCCCTTCATAAGAGGCATCAATATTTATATCTTCCGGAGTTACAGGCCTTTTCCGGGGCTTATGAATTACACTAAGCTGGCCGCTTGTTTCAAGTATGGCAAACTCGACATCTGAAATATTTGGTATGTTGTTTATTCTCAGTTGTTCAAGAAGGTCACTGAGATTGTAGAACTCCTTGCGGAGATTTTCTTCTTTTATCTTTCCGTTTTCTATCAGTATCCTGGGCTTTCCGCAAATCAGTTTTCTCAAAGTGTTGCTTTTCATAACGACGAACGAAAGAAGAAACTGACCTGCAAGAAGCACCAGAATAGGAGCGATGCCGTTAATAAGGGGGATGCCCATTTCCTGCATGGGTACGGCAGCAAGCTCGGATATCATTATTGCAGTAGCAAGCTCATACGGCTGAAGCTCTCCTATCTGCCTCTTGCCCATCAGTCTCATAACAGTGACAACAAATATATAAAGAATAAAAGCTCTTACAAGTATGACTAACAATAAAAACCCTCCCATACTAGTCTTTATCAGCAAAATTTTAATATTCACATGAATAAAAATACATATAGTAGAAACAATAAATATGTAATGGGTGGAAATATTGGAGGAAGGCGATATGAACAAAAAAATAGCAGAGGTCTCCCCCTGCTATTTTGTTTGTGATTTACCTACTTGCCCATTTGCTCTTGCTGATTCTTGGGTTCGCTAGGATAAGAGTTTCCAGTGTAAGCCTGGAATACCTTCTTAACTATATTTCCACCTATTTTGCCAGCTTCATACGTTGAGAGGTTACCGTTGTAACCCTGTTTGAGGTTGACACCAACTTCGTTGGCGACTTCATACTTCATCTGCTCGAAATTGGTTGTTCTTTGACTGTTGTTATTTGCCATGATATCACCTCCTCCAGTAATTATTGTTTCGTATTCGCGGACAAATATTAGTAGTAAGTTTTGGCGTTTCTGCTGATATAATCTTTATCCGGAGAGGCTGATTTCAGAATAAACAAACTGAACATGACACATATTAAACAGTATGAAAAACTTCTTATTGCACAACAGAAAAAGATTTTTCATATCAATGCTGGTCGTATTTGTTCTGTTATCTTCAACGATTCATGCAGGTATTCCTGAAGTTCCAAAGATATCGGCAGAGTCGGCAGCAGTGATGGATATGCAAAGCTCAAGGCTGCTTTACAGCAAAAACGCACATGTAAGAAGACCGATAGCCAGCACAACAAAAATCATGACAGCTATTGTTGCCCTGGAGAACGGAAATCTTGATGATGAGGTAGAGATAAGCGGGAGGGCGGCACAAACAGGGGGATCGGGAATAAACCTGAAGGCAGGAGAAAAACACTCTCTGAGGGTACTGCTTTATGGTCTTCTCGTGCGTTCGGGAAATGATGCCGCTGTTGCCATAGCAGAACACATAGGAGGAAGTGTAGAAGGATTTGCTGATATGATGAATGAAAAGGCCCGGCTGCTGGGAGCCGGGAATTCGAGATTTGTAACACCTCACGGACTGGACAGGAGCGGCCAGTATTCAACCGCATATGACCTTGCCCTGATAACAAGGTATGCACTTAATAACATGGTATTTGCAGATATCGTTTCCACAAAACAGATAAAACTGGGAAGCAGGGAATGGTTCAATACAAATGAAATGCTCAGGCTCTATCCCGGTGCGGATGGCGTGAAAACGGGGTATACAGGCAAGGCGGGCAGGTGCCTTGTCACTTCAGCCACCCGTAGCGGCATGAAACTCATCTCTGTTGTTCTTTACTGCGGAAATAAAACACAGCGTACCATAAGCAGCAAAAAGATATTAGACTATGTGTTTGACAATTACAGGGTTTATAAGATTGCAGACAGGGGGCATGCAGTTGCGGACCTTCCGGTTGCAAGAGGAAAGGTAGCGTATGTTAAAGCTGTAACAGATGAGTGCATAAGGCTGCCTCTTACTTTGGAGGAGTACAAACAGATGGAAACGGTCTGCCACATGCCGGGCAGAATAGAAGCACCGGTGTACGGCGGGATGGATGTGGGCACACTGTCAGTTGTTCTTGATGAAAAGGTAATAGCCCAGTCAAAACTGAAGGCATCAGTAAATGTAATCAGAAAAAGGTATCATGACTACCTGCTGGATGTATTAAAGAGCTGGCTTGGTATATTCGGCACAATAACAAGGGCCGCTGTAAAGCAGACCTCCGAAGGCAGGTCTGAAAAAACAGATATAACTGAAACCAAATGTTTGACTTCTTTAAATGTGTAAAATATAATTGAGTTTAATTCACATAAGCGTTCCGCTTTTCCGGGACATATGGAGGTTGAAATGTCTACTTTTGTGACAGTTGCTGCGGTGATGTTTTTCATTGCGGGTTTGATGTTTATGCTGAAAAAAGGGGTTAATGTGGGGCTTGTGATGCTCATAGCATCAGTCGGCCTGGTTGCGGTTACGGGTACGGCTGCTGCGGACGCACTTATTTTCACGCTTAATGGAATCATTTCAGAAAAAACCATAAAGCTGGCACTCGCCATTTATTTTATAATGATACTTGAAAAGATTATGAGCAAAACAGGGATGATAGGAGCTATGGTATCCTCTTTAAGAAACATGCTGGGGAGCAGGAGGCTTGCAGCTGCCCTTCTTCCAATTGTGATAGGTTTGCTTCCGTCACCTGGCGGTGCAAGGTTTTCATGTCCCATGGTAGAGGATGTTACCGGGAAGAGTACAGACCAGGCAAACAAGGCTTTTGTAAACTACTGGTTCAGGCATGTATGGATGGACGGGTTCCTGCTCTATCCGGGCATCATACTTGCGGCTGAACTGTCAAATACAGGGCTTCTGGAGTTTTTTATTGTACTGCTACCGTTTATGGTATTGTCTGCAGGACTGGGATGGTTATTTGGTCTGAGGAAGATAGATCAGGATGGCGGGGATGTGGCTGTTGAAAGGGCTGCAAACTTGAAAATTTTCATAAAGTCTCTTTACCCGGTGGTACTGGTTGTTGCAATGTACATCGCTCTCTCAAGGGTTTTTGTCTATGCTCTTGAGGTTTCCCTTGCAGCGGTGCTGTGTCTGCTTTTTGCAATAAAGAGATACTCTTTCAGGGAGATAGAACAAACCCTGAAAAAAGCTTTCCCTGCGCAGTTTATACTAATAATTGCTGGAGTTATGGTTTTCAGGCAGATACTGTTCGATTCGGGTGCTGTTGACAGCATTGTACTGATTACCGAAAACTATAGCATACCCGTTAAACTGCTGTATCTTGCACTGCCGTTCCTGGGGGGGCTTGCATCGGGTATAGCAGTAACAGGCGTGTCCATTGCCTTTCCTGTGCTGGTGCCGCTAGGTTTGGGAGGCAACACACTTTATGCCGTGCTGGCATTTACGGCAGGTTTTGTTGGAGTAATGGCAACCCCCCTGCACCTTTGTGCTGTTCTGACAGCCGAGTATTTTAAGACACCTTCAGCAAAGCTGCTTTTGAAAGTCGCAGCCGTACAGTCTATAGTATTTGCTGTTGCATCGGTAGTGCTGCTTATTGCCTGACTATTCCTTAGCAATGCTGTAGCCAAACATATGAGCAACTATTGCCTGTTCAACCTGATAGGTGTCATTCATATCCTTTACATCCAGGCTGCCTTCCATCAGCATTGAGAAGCCTGTCATGCCAAAACCCTGCTGGAACCTGCGCTCTTCAACATACATGTTCTGAAAGTAG
>CAYYGK010000040.1:0-16266 GCA_964471145.1 uncultured Eubacteriales bacterium
TTTACAGGTGTGTACAAGAAATACCCCAATGGAACTATAGCAATGAGCAATGTAAGCTTTAAGGCTGAAAAGGGAGAGTTTGTCTTTGTTGTAGGTTCAAGCGGTTCAGGTAAAACTACAATGACCAAGCTCATATTGAAGGAGGAGGACCCTTCACAGGGAGAGATACATGTAAACGGTTACTGCCTTAATGACATGGAGCGAAGTGATATACCATACCTGAGAAGGAGTGTTGGGGCAGTGTTCCAGGATTTCAGGCTGCTTCCTTACAAGACTGCATATGAGAATGTTGCTTTTGCAATGCAGATTACGGGGGCACTTCCAAGGGAAGTAAGAAGGCAGGTTCCTATGGCTCTTGCGCTGGCGGGTCTTAGTAGAAAAGCAAACGCTTATCCTTCACAGCTTTCGGGTGGAGAACAGCAGAGGGTGGCCCTTGCAAGGGCGATTGTCAACAATCCGCCTCTGCTGCTGGCAGACGAACCTACGGGCAACCTTGATCCTGAAACATCCTGGGGAATAATGAAGCTGCTAAGTGAGGTAAACAACAGGGGAACAACTGTTATTGTTGCAACACATGAGAAAAGTATTGTTGATACATTAAGAAAAAGAGTTATTGCATTAAGAAGCGGTAAACTGGTCAGGGACGAAAAGAGAGGGCTTTACGGGGATGATGATAAGGAACGCAAGGCATATTATTAAGGAAGGAATCGTAAATCTATACAGAAACAAACTAATGTCACTTGCTTCAGTGAGTACGGTTGTTGCATCTCTCATTATATTCGGAGTTTTTTTCATACTCATTTTCAACCTCAATATCAATACAAAAGCCTTGAAGCAGCAGCCGCATATCAGGGTTGTCTGCAACGAGTACCTCGAAGAATTTGAAATCCAGGAGATAGGAAGGGCTATTTCAGAAAACGAACTGGTCAGGGAAGTGGATTTTGTTTCTAAAAAGGAGGCTTTTGAAGAGCTTAAGGAAATGCTGGGGGAGCAGGGAGATATACTGGAGGGAATGAATGAGGACTTCCTGAGTGCGGCATATATAGTGGAGTTGAAAAACCCCGAGGACAGCAGCGGAGCTGCGGACGCATTCAGAGAGCTTCATGGTGTGGAAAAGGTGCAGTATTCCCAGCGTGCGATAGATATGGTGATCGGATTGAGCAAGTGGATACAGGTAGTAAGTGTTTTGATGTTCATTGTTTTGTTTATTGTAACCATGTTCATCATTTCAAATACAGTAAAACTTACTGTCTATGCGAGAAGAAAGGAAATAAACATTATGAAATATATAGGAGCCACCGACTGGTTTATCAGGTGGCCGTTCATAGTGGAGGGCATTGCCATTGGCGTAACAGGGGCAGCGGCTGCTTTAATTCTTACCGGGTATGCTTACAGGGGCCTGGTTACAAAGGTCAATACAGAGCTTATGAATATCGGGAGTGAGATTGTGAGGCTTGCGACAACGGATGAGATAGGAACGGGACTGGTTGTCTTTTATACCTCTATAGGAGTACTGGTGGGCGCCTTAGGAAGTGCGGTTTCGTTAAGAAGGCACCTCAGAGTATGAGTAAAAAGGCTGTGAGGGTTTGTTCAAAAGGCTTTTGGTGTTGTAAAATCGGGTTGATTGGTATAGAATATATATTGGGTTAATATTCCTGATGGAGGTTATGGCCGTGAAGAAAATTGTACCGGTATTATTATCAGTAATAATAGCAGTGGGTTTTGTACGGCCTGTTACTGCAGACAAACTGGAAGAGTATCAGCAAGAGAACTACTATATAAAAGATGAAATAGACAAAACGCTGGATGAAAAAAACAGGACAGAACAGGAAAGGTCTTATCTTGAGAGCCTTAAAGGCAACATGGAACAGAAAGAGGAAAAGCAGATTCAGATCCAGCAGAAAATGGTAAGTGATTATAAGGACATAGAAGAAATCTGCGAGGATATTGACAAACAGCGCATGGAATCTCAGAGACAGTATGAAAAGTCTGTAGAAGATCTCAGGCAGAGATTGAAAATGATGTACGAGAAGTCTACGGTATCAATCCTGGACATACTTTTTGAATCAAAAAACCTGATGGATTTTCTGCAAAGAATTGACCTTATGAGGGCAATGGCCAAAGCCAACAGTCAGTTTATTGAAAGGCTGAGAATTATCAAGAGGGACATAGAGTTTAAGAGTGCTTTCAAGGAAGAGGAAAAGATTGCGACCAGCAGTATGATAGCTGAAAAGGAAGATAGGATAGAAACCATACGGACATCAAGGTCTGACATAGAAAACAATTTACGTGTTAAAAAGACCGAGCTTTTAAATCTGGAAAAGCAGCTTGATTCGCTTTACCAAAAATCAAGAGAGATTACAAGTATGATTAAAAAGCTGCAGAGCCAGCAGCAATATGCAGGTGGAGAGATGGCCTGGCCTGTTCCCAGCTGCTATAGAGTTGTATCGCCATTCGGCATGAGGCTGCATCCCATACTTGGGAAATACAGGATGCATACCGGCGTGGACATAAATGGGCGGTATGGTGCATCAATCGTGGCAGCAAACACAGGCACTGTAATATACTCAGGATGGCAGAGCGGATATGGGTATACTGTTATTATAGACCATGGTGTAAGTAGCGGGAAGGGCATATCCACCCTCTATGCTCATTGCAGCAGTATTTTAGTAAGAACGGGGCAGGGAGTTAAAAAGGGCCAGATAATAGCAAAGATAGGAAGCACCGGTCTGTCAACAGGACCCCACCTTCATTTTGAGGTCAGGGAAAATGGTGAACCTGTCAATCCTATAAACAACAGGTACCTTAAGAAGAATTCGGGTTAAATCGCAGGCTAAACATATTGAATATTATAAATGCCCGGGTTCCCGGGCTAATATTTTAACTTCAAATGGCATATTATTTATGGAATGACAGGAGGGACTGGTTAAATTGGATAGAAGGGGAAAACTTCTTGCAGGAGCTGTACTTGTAACAATTACAGCTGTCGTAACATTTTTTATTTCTTTTTTCATTTTTTATGGATGGGTTGATAACGGACCTGGATACAGTATTAAGTTTGATCCTGGGGAGGTTGAGATTGATAATGTCAAGAAGTTTGAAAAAGTAAAGAGCCTGCTTGAATCGAGGTTTTACAAGGATGTTGACCCGGATATCCTGCTTGAAGGAGCGGTTGCAGGAATGGCATTTTCACTTGACGACCCGTATACAGTATATTTTACTAAAAAGCATATGCAGCTTTTCAATGAAAAGTCAACGGGCAGTTATGTAGGTATAGGGGTTATAGTTACAATGGATGAAAACGGACTGCTTACGATAGTTGAACCGTTTAAGGATTCTCCCGCAGAGAAGGCAGGCATGAAAAAAGGCGATAAGATTATTGAGGTTGACGGTAAGGATGTCACAGGAATAAAGGACGATACTATTATCATCAGCATGATAAAAGGGAAAGAAAACACCGATGTAAAAATTACAGTATTCCGCCCGTCTGAAAGAGCACCTTTGGAATTTGAAATTACAAGAAAAAAGATTAAAATCATAAATATACTCAGTGAGGTTCTTCCAGGAAGCATAGGATATATAAAGATAAGGATGTTTGATGAGCAGTCCGGAAGGTATTTTGAAGAATATCTTGAAAACCTTATTGAAAAAGGGATAAGGGGTCTTGTAATTGATGTAAGGGACAATCCGGGAGGTTCATACAGCCAGGTTGTGGATATTATCGACAGGCTGGTGCCTGAAGGTACCATAGTATATACCGAGGACAGGGAAGGAAGAAGACAGACTGAGAAATCCGACCCCCGCCAGCTTGAGGTTCCAATAGCACTGCTTGTAAATGGAAACAGTGCCAGTGCGTCTGAAATACTTGCAGGTGCGATAAAAGACCATGGGAAGGGAACAGTCATAGGTACCAAAACATTTGGCAAGGGACTGGTACAGGTTGTTTTCAACCTGGAAGACGGTTCAGGCCTGAAGGTTACCGTAGCCAGGTATTTCACCCCTTCCGGCAAGTGCATACATGGTCTCGGGATAGAACCCGACATAAAGGTTGAACTGGATGAAAAGTACCATAACATGCCGGTATCCCAGGTTCCCAGGGAAGAGGATGCACAACTGCAAAAGGCGGTGCAGATAATAAACAAAATAGGTTGACAATGTGTATAGCATAAGCTTTATATCCACATAATAGCTGTATGGAGGTGGAATAAAGTGGAGAAGAGCAATGAATTGATAAAGTACGAGGTGGCTGATGAACTGGGCCTGCTTGAGAGGGTAAAAAAATACGGATGGAAGAGCCTTAATGCTAAGGAGACCGGAAGAATAGGGGGACTTGTTACAAAGCGCAAGAGAAGGCAGCAAGGGAAGAACAGATAAACCTGGAATTAAGGGGGTGCCTGGCATATACCGCAGTATTGCACAATTCTATGACCGGCTTCAGGACATAGACTATAAAAGTATGGCCGGATTTATTGAAACACTGTTTGATGAATATTCAATAAAGCCTGAAACAGTAGCAGACCTTGGCTGTGGAACAGGAAGGTTCTGTATTGAGATGTGCGCCAGGGGTTTTGACATGATAGGGGTGGACATTTCTGCTGATATGCTGTCATTTGCAAAGGCATCTGCAGTTGAAAAGGGTATGGATATTCTTTTTATCAACCAGGATATCTCGGAGCTTGACCTCTATGGAACTGTCGATGCTGCTGTGTGCCTTGTTGATGTCATTAACCATATAACCAGGCTGGACAAGCTCAAAGAAGTTTTCAGACTTGTTCACAACTATTTAAACCCGGGAGGGGTATTCATTTTTGATGTCAACACCGATTACAAATTAAGGGAAGTATTGGGCAACAACGTTTTTTACAGCATTGATGACGATATAGCATATATATGGCAGTGCAGATTTAATAGCCCGGGCATATCCGAATCGGATATAACGGTTTTTGCTAAAACCGGCAGTATGTATGAGCGATTTGACGGGAAGATACTTGAGAGGGCCTACAGCGGCGGCTTGCTAAAGGAATACATAGCGCATGCAGGGCTTTTGTATTTGGGCACTTTTGACGGAGAAACCTTTAAAAAGCCTGGGAAAAGAAGCCAGAGGGTGTTTTATGTATGCAGGAAAGAGGGATAAGATCTGATCGGAAAAAAAGGTTTTTTTGAAAGGGTATATGACACAGTAAGGAAAATACCGGCAGGAAAGGTTGCTACCTATGGTCAGATTGCCTCAATGATAGGTGAACCAGGGAAAGCAAGGATTGTAGGATGGGCTCTGCATTCCAATCCGTACAGGGGCGATGTGCCATGCCACCGTGTTGTTAACAGGCATGGTGAGTTAAGCGGTACTTTTGCATTTGGAGGCTCACAGGAACAGAGGCAGTTGCTTGAAAGAGAGGGAATAGTTTTTAACGAGTATGGGAGGATTGATTTAGGCAGGTACCAGTGGGGCGGAAATTTGCGACCTGGCCGTTGACAGGTAGAAATTTGTATGATAAACTGGTATCGATTCGTATAAACAGACGGATCAAGTATATTTTTAGGAGGACGAACGTTTTATGGAAAGAGGTAAGGTAAAGTGGTTCAGTGCCGAAAAAGGTTACGGATTCATTGAGAGGGAAGACGGAAGTGATGTCTTCGTACATTATTCAGCGTTGGATATGGATGGTTTTAAGACCCTGGATGAAGGCACAGAGGTTGAATTCGAGGTTGTTGAAGGAGCGAAAGGTCCGCAGGCAGCCAGCGTATCAATTGTGTAGCCGATTGCGGAACTTCACAATAAACTGAAGAAACCGTGAGGAAATCCCGGTATATGAATACCGGGATTTTTCTGTAAGAATCAAACAAAAATAAAGTGTTGACTTTGATTTATAATCAATGTATACTATGAATTGTCTCTAAAAAGACACCGGGGGCGCTTAGCTCAGCTGGGAGAGCACCTGCCTTACAAGCAGGGGGTCACAAGTTCGAGCCTTGTAGCGCCCACCAGAAATCACACGGCCCGGTAGTTCAGTTGGTTCAGAATGCCAGCCTGTCACGCTGGAGGTCGCGAGTTCGAGTCTCGTCCGGGTCGCCAAACTGCGGGTTTAACTCAGTGGTAGAGTGTCACCTTGCCAAGGTGAAAGTCGCGAGTTCAAATCTCGTAACCCGCTCCAGATAATCACCCTCCAAAACAGGAGGGTTTTTGTGGCGCCATAGCCAAGTGGTAAGGCAGAGGTCTGCAAAACCTTTATTCCCCGGTTCAAATCCGGGTGGCGCCTCCAAGATAAATGGACAGATTAAGTTGTAACATATATAACCACTTAATCTGTCCTTTATTTTTTCCTCATTTCATGAAATAATTATAGTAAGCAAAGGAGTTGGATTTATGGGAGAGAAAGTACAGAAAAGAATAATTTTTGGATACAACTGAAATTCTTTAAATATAATTGAGATAAATCAGGCGCAGGCATTAACAGTTAGACTTCTCTATGAATTGTACGCAGACGGGGAGAGTATGGGGGTAATCTCAGCTAAATTGGAAGCATGTAATATTCCGTCTCCATATAATAATTTAAAGTGGGGAAAACAAGTAATAGCAAAGATTTTGTCATATGAGAGGTATGTTGGTGATGAAGACTATCCACAGATAATTGATACAGAATTATTTAAAAGAGTCCAAAATGCAAGGCGGAGCAAGCTAAAATGAAATCTGTGAAACAGATTAACAAATATGCTAATAAGAAGAAAATGTTTGTTAAAAAGGTTGCTGCTTACTGCCGGGTAAGCACAAAACATGAACAACAGATTTTTAGCTTGAAAACTCAAGAATAGTACTTAGGTTTTTGCCCTGAATTAACAATTTGCTTGCAACCCTTTATGAAAAAGGGCGTTCAACCATTACAGAACACTTGAAAAATATATTCGATGAAGGTGAGTTGGATGAAGTTTCAGTGTGTCGGAAATTCCGACGAATAGCTTCTGACGGCAAAGGATATATCACAAAATTTTATAATTTGGAAGATAAAGAGCGGCTTAAAAATGGAACCTTTTTAAACGAGGAGTATTTCGACCATTTACTCGAAGAGATCAGAGAAATCAGAGCAAGTGAAAGAAGATTTTATCAGAAAGTAACGGATATATATGCTACAGCAAATGGACTATTCACCAACAGCACTTACTACGCAAAAGTTTTTTAAGATGGTACAAAATAAACTTCATTTTGCCATTCATGGAAAAACTGCTGATATGGGGTTGTCTACATGGAAGAACTCACCAAGAGGCTGCTTGCTGGGACTTTTACTGACTTCATTGCTTAAAAAAGAGTTAGCAGATGCAGGTATTAAAATGGAGAATAAAAAAATCAATGATGTATTGTCAGGTATCCGTGAAGTTTATGTTTTAACGCCTGACAAAAAAGCCAAGAATAATTTTAGTGCTCAAAAAAGACTGGAATGGATAGAGAAGGGCTTAAATAGCTCATTTTTCTTTTAAGAGTAAGTAAACTGTGGTATAATATTAATTAAGGAAGGTGGTTTTTATGGTAAAAAATAATACCAAGATATTTGATTATGAATCATTATCACAAAAGTATAGTATTTCGCCTGAAATTTTAGATGAGGTTGTAAATGAAGCACGTAGTGAATTCGATGAGGATGAAATGATGGTAGAGCTTCATGTCATAAGGTCATTGAGACACATTGCTTCAAAAAGAAAACAAGGAGTTTTATCATAATGAGTGTAGTAAAAGTATACCTTGATACTTCAGTGTAGAATGGCACACTGAAATCCGGTCTAAATGCAGTTTGCTTTCAGACATTTCCGAGAGTATAACTTCACTTTCAAGTCAGGAATGCACATTGTCAGCATAAAAACAGCACTTTCCTATCAGTTTAAAAAGCAATTGTTGGAGCTACGCTCCAAGGGTTTATCGCATAAGTTCTCCAAAAAGAAAAGAGACCGTGTTGCCGGTCTCCTTCCTTGTTCTCTTTTTTATAGAATCCTGCCAGGCGCTCGGGTTGCTCCCCAGCATATGCCCTATCCTCCATGGCAGGCAAGAGCCAAGTAATTGTTTTTACCTTGCAGCCTCATAAGAATAGCTTGGTATGCAAGAAAGAGATTTTTAGAATCCAGCCCACACAATAGGTCGAGAGGATTTGTATACTCATCCCAATAGCCGTTGTAAAGGTTATACGCCAGACGAATTAAAGCTTTGGATGAAGAGCAAAAATCAACTTTTTCCGATATGATACAATCAGTCACAATCATATTCTCATAGAAGTCATAAATATTGTTTCTTTTAAGGTATAAGTCTTCATTACCAGATAAAATGTATAAAAGTGATTGTCTTTCCAGGTCATGTTCGTGGATTTTTGCTTCATCAATCAGTTGTGTATATCTGGTCTGATGACATTTATCTATAAAAATGTTGTTCATGGCAATTTTACCCCCTATCCTAAAGAAAGACTGTTGCTTGCAGCAAGAATAGTCTCTGAATCAATGCATTGCTTTTTCAGTTGTGCCCCAAGCATAAACGCATTGGTCATTATGGAGTTGATAATGCGAGGTGTTCCCTGGCAATAGCCGCATACGGCATTTACAGCAGCTTCATCAATAATGGAACGGGCTCCACCAGCAGCTTCAATACGGGAGTAAACATATTGCTGGGTTTCTTCTGTTGTCAATCCACAGTAATTGTAGTGTACAACAATACGTTGCTTCAATGCTTCATGTATTGGTTTTTCTAGAATACCATTCATGTGTGGCAATCCATATCCCAGCAATTATTTTATCCTCTTTGAATCGTTAAAGCATTATAGAATTAATGAGTTCAAAGAAAATTTCTCGGATAAATTTTAATTTTGTGGTCATAATACTCTTGGACATCAACCGATGTCACAAATTTGTTTTGGAGGGTATTATGGATATAAGTTATTGGAGAAAACTAAATGACGGGTTTACTGAATTTCTTATGGAGAAAGGCTATACCCACGGCATTACAAGGTACTACAGAGGGACAATCAATCTGCTGATCCGCTTTGCGAATGCAATCGGCTTTAAAGCATACACCCAAGAAATAGGTGAAAAATTTCTGGAGTCCGAAGAGCGTCTGATGTATCTACAGCAAGCTGGTTATCAGCGCCAGCGTTTGGTTATACGGCGATTTAATGAGTACCTTGATGGTGGAAAGTATTCGTATACGTATCTTCGAGTGAATTACGAATGCCCGGAAGCTTTCAAAGAGGTGCTTGAGCATTACCTCAAATCATTGGAGACAGCAAATTTGAAGCAATGCACTATTGACAAACATCGTGTATTTACAATAAAGCTATGCAAGGATTTCGCGAAGAATGTCATAGAATCATGGGATGCAGTCGATGCCAAAGCGCTGTCGGGAGCATTTGACCGGGCTACAAGCAAGGCTCAGTTTGCGGCATGCATACGGAAGCTCTTTGGATTCCTGGTCAAAGAAAAAATTGTCAAATACAATTACGCGGGGATAGTGCCGCAAATGCATTATTGGAAGCGTATCCCCTCCGTGTATAGCAGCGACGAAATTGAGGCGATACTCGGAAGCGTCGATCGTTCAAATGAAGTGGGAAAACGTAATTATACAATTCTTTTGTTGGCAGCACGATTGGGCATGCGCTCTTCTGATATAAGTTTCCTGCGCTTCGAAAATATTGATTTTGCCAAAGCTATTATTGAGTTTAAACAACGAAAAACAGGAGTCACAAACCAATTAACGCTTTTGCCAGAAATAGCAGAAGCCTTGCAAGACTATATCAACAACGCACGTGGCGACTCAGTTGAGCCATATATATTCCTTACTTGCCGAAAAAGCTTGCGGAAGGGCGTGCTGCCGCACTTGAGCAGCGGGGCTATAAGCCGGGTTGCCGCAAAACATTTTCGTCAATCTGGAATCGAGTTTGGCGACAGGCACCATAGCGCACATGCTCTCAGGATGTCACTCGCAAGCGGTCTCGTAGCGGAAAATGTGCCTTATGAAGCGGTCAGAACCATTCTGGGGCATGAAGATCCTAACGCCATAATGCATTATGTGAAATTTGACACGGAAAGCCTGCGTTCCTGCGCCCTTGACGTCCCAATGGCGAGCGGCAGATTTGCCGAATACCTAGCCAGCGGAAATGGGGCGTTGTAATATGCTTAAGCAATATGGCAGTTGTCTGGCCGCTGAAATGAATGATTATTTGAAGCTGCTGGAAAACGCTGATAAAGACACTAGCCAATACAGAACTACGTTTAGGAGCCTCGACGCATATTTATTAAACAGCAATATATCTCAAAAGGCACTGACGGAAGCGGTTGTTTGCGGGTGGCTGAAGACTCTTGCGTGCAAACCAAAGTCTAAAAGGAATTACACAGGCAACTTGCGCAAGTTTGCAAGATACTTGAGCGCGCTTGAAATCCCTGCGTATGAGCCAGAATTGTTTCGGACACAATCTGATTATGTTGTGTACACTTTTTCAGATGAAGAGTTCGCAGCCATTATTGACGCAGCGGACAATTTTGCAGCAATCAAAAGAAAAGAAAATGAGACATCATATGTCTTTCCAATGCTGCTCAGAATTCTCTACGGCTGCGGTTTGCGGCTGGGCGAAGCACTTTCGCTATGTTGGAGTGACATAGATTTAGATACTGAAGTTATCACAATACGGAAAGCCAAAAACCACAAGCAGCGAATTGTCCCAATTAGCAGCTCATTGGCAGAGGTACTCAGATTATACAATAGGCGCATGATTAGAGATGATTCGGATGCCAGTTTATTGTTTGAGAGCATCCGCATAAAAGGGCGTCCATACCTGCAAAACACGTTTAGGCTCTGGTTCTTGCAAATCTTGGAGCAAGCCGGTATCCCAAATGTACGTAGCGTGCCATCGGAGCGTATAATATCCCCCCACACCTTAAGGCACTACTTCACGTTCAAATCATTTTTGAAGTCGGAAGTGGAAGGGAGGCCGTTGGAAGAATCTGGACCACGACTTGCGGCATATCTCGGGCATGAATCTCTGGCAGGAACTGAAAAATACATAACGACGAATTATGTGCTGTACAAAAACTCGCATGCCCGGATGGAAGAGAGCGTGGGGAATCTGTTTCCGGAGGTGAATTTCGAGTGAAAAGCAAACCTAGTGAGCTAACTCATCTGTTGTCAGAGTTCTTTACCGAATACCTGCCTACTACCAAGGGACTGAGCGCAAACACCATAACAGCGTACCAGTACGCTTTCCGGCTACTTTTTGGATATCTTGATGATGTGAAAGGTATCATGCCGACTAAAGTGTCCTTTGAAACGCTCTCAAACGGCGCTATTGACGAATTTCTTCTCTATCTCGAACAAGAACGCCAGTGTACCGCTAAAACGCGTAATGTTCGCCGCTCCGCGATTATTGCGTTTGCAAAATATGTCGCCAAGAAATCCTTTTCCGCATCTTTGCCATTTTATTCAGAAGCAATTACTTCCACAAAGAAAAAAGAGCCGAAGAATAATATCATAAAATATTTTACAAAAGAAGAAATTCAATTGCTGCTAAAACTGCCTGATACATCAAAAGCGATCGGACAGCGCAATGTCGCAATGTTGGCGGCATTATATGCTACTGGCGCAAGGGCGCAGGAGCTGTGTGACATAACTTTGAAGGACATCACGTTAGCAACGCCGTCTTTTCCGACAAAGGTACGCTTGACTGGAAAAGGGAACAAATCTCGAATAGTTACCATCCCCACGAGCTGTACCGCAATCATAACCGAGTATTTGCGGGTAAGAAAATACGATTTAAACAGCAAGTCAACTTACGATCGGCATCTATTCTCAAGCCAGGCCAATGAGCAAATGTCAATCTCTTGCGTTGAGGAAGTTGTCCGGAAATATGTGGTTAGAGCAAAGGAACTCTATCCTAAGCTTTTTAAACAGAACAACTACACTCCGCATTCATTTCGCCACTCAATCGCGGTTCATATGCTTGAAGCAGGTGAATCACTTATTGCAATTAAGGCGTTTTTAGGCCATGCGTCAATTTCTTCTACTGTTGTTTACGCCAAGCTTACACCAGAATTAGCTAACAAGTACCTTGATGAACGCGGCAAACCACTAGAAAATACAATAATGCAATCGATTCCGCAGTCCCTACCCGATGCGATGCCATTCCTATACAGATAGTTTTGTCATCAAAAATTATCCGAAGAGTCTAAAGCAGATTCCTGGGAGTTACAACACTTCAGAAGAATTATGGTGGATAAAAATATTGCTGGGATATGGATTGTTATCTGACTTCTGAGATAACAATCCAACCATGATAAGGGCAAAGCAATCCATGGAATCATAATCCTGGTTCATAAGCAGTTTAAAATCCCTTAGAATTGCAGTACTGAGATATTGACATTCATCAACAGCAATAAGAATTGTTTTATGTTTCTCCTTTATTAGGTATCGTACCCTGTCCTGAATTACCCGGAACATTTCTGTTTTGCGTCCACAGGGCTCAAGTCCCAATTGCATGCACAAGTGTCGATAAAATTCAGTTACACTTATGGTGGAAAGGCAGGTATAGCTCATCTGACAAAGATTTGGATTAAGGCCATCTGCAAAACAACGTAACGCATATGTCTTCCCCATCCCAGGTGGGGCTGTAAAAAGACCCATTCCTCTTGAATTTTTTAGAAAAGACAGTCGGTTATGCATTTCAAGATGGTCTTTGGATTGGAAAGCAATCTTTACCGGTGAGGACTTGTCAAATGGGTTAAAGATAAGACCATAAAATTGTTTATACATTTTTTATACCTCCATTCACCGAGTAGTCGATACAAAGAGAGTTATTCCGTTTTGTACGGGAATTCTCCACCTTGTTGGTACGGCGTATGGGATATCGCCTTCCTTCGTAAAGGATATAGGCATTCTTCATATCACCAGGAAGATATCTGATTTCAACTCTCATACCAATGAACTGCATAGGGGCATCATAAGATACAGTATCTATGGAAACAGTAGAGTCATTGTAAACTTTCCTTTTAATGCGGTTCATAAAACATTCGTCAAGCCATTCACGGCTTTTAGGAAGGCGTATATTATCAATATGCCTTGAGTAACGTTCCATAGGAGTTTCACCAATATCACGGTTAACTGAATTATTTCGCATTCTGACATAATCAGCGAGCAACCGGTTTAACTGTTCAAGAGATATTACACCAGATGCATCAAAACCATTAAGCCAAGTATCTTTAATTGTGCGAAATGACCTTTCCACCTTTGCTTTTGCTGCTCCATCCCTAACTGGGGCATGGATTTCAACAATGCCAAGGGATCCAAGGATAAGTGTGAGCTGCCCATTCTCGTAGGGTCCACCGTGGTCAACATACAGTTTTTTGCAAAGACCATATCTTGCTATAGCTTCCTTTAGAACAATCTGGAAGTTATAGGCGTTGTCTTTGTAGAAGAATCGTGCACCGACAATCATTCTGGAATGGTCGTCAATGATATGAACCAGATATGTTTTCCTCTTTCTGCTTTCCTCAGTTATGTAAATACTATGAGAAGTATCCGCCTGGTACATGTCACAAGAGAATTCTTCCTCAAAAGCCTTGCGGTCTTTAATGTTTGAATCCCTTGCCGTCTTCAGATTGTTCTTCTTAATGAACCTTTGTACTGAGGAAAGGGATACATTAGACTTTTTGATGAATCCATCTGCAATAAGTTTAGTATAAATCAGCGTTGCATTGATTCGTGGAAACTGCTCCTTCAATCGGAATATTTCAGCTATGGCCGTATCCGGAAGAACACGGGATGTGCCTGAATCGGAGCGAGTATTTGGCATAAGACCGTCCATCCCACACCTTTTATACAACCCTTCCCATTTCTCAAATGTGTTGTAGTTGTAAATCACCTCCCTGCCATCCGGCATTGTTAAAGGCTTTTTTGATACCTTTTTGTAGTAAGCTGTTTTTGTAGGCTCAGTAAACAGTCCCTGTATGACAGGAGCTATGACTGCAAAGCGCATATGAGCAGTTTTTACAGCTTCATTGTAAGTTTTGTCATTAAAAGTATTTTTCATGACACCAATCACCTCCTGTGGACATAATAACAGGAGGACAAGCATAAAAGAATTTCGGGTTTAAGTGAAAGAGTAATCGCAAAAACCCATGAAATACTACTCCATATTCCAATGTGCCTTTTTCAGTGACCCTTGTAAGAAAGATAAGCCTGCTATATGAAAAAAATCTTTAAGAATATAAAGACGTTCATTAAATATGGTTTCAAGAAATTGAAGTGAGGATGTAACAGCATTATCAAGAAGACCGAGCCAAATTTTTTTATGGATATGATAAAGGGCTTTCCATGCATAAAGAGTTGAAACGGAAATGCCATATTTGTCACAGATGCCTTGTACAGTAAGTACTTTAGTGTAATAATCTCTTAAGACTCTAAGAATAAAAAGCAGGCAGTAGGATTGATAAGGAATTATACACTCTGGCAGTATGGCATGTGGATGCTTACAGGAAGAGCACTTGTATCTGATAATTATGATCTCATCTATAACAGTTGTCCCTTTTTTAAAATATATCAGGTCTCGTTCATAAGAATCATGTCTTTTCCAGTCTGGACATTCTGCTCCGCAAAAAGGGCATTTGTGATTACATATCTTTAATTCTGCCATTGACTGATAAAAAAAGTCCAAAGCAGAAATTTTTATAAAATTTAACTTGCAGAAAACTTCAAAAACCCGTATCATAATATTGTACCTCAGTAGTTTTATACTGCTGATTTTGAGGAAAAAGAGTCAGTCTTTTGCGGAAAGGCTCTTTTTTCTTACATATGGTTAACTATAAAGAATGTCGGCGCAAAGGTCAATAAGTGCCTGATAAGAAAATGCTGTGATCAGTGGCATGATTAATTCAGATATGCATTACGGAAACAGAGATTAATTTGCTGCAAACAGGTGAAAACCAAAGAATTTAAAACGCCATTCTACAGTGAAAGGGGTGTAGCGTTTTGAAATGCTAAATTTCCACCTATAGTATATAAATACAAGGAGGAAATAAAAATGTTGAATCTATATAAAAAGTATGACAAAGATTTTATATCAAAAAATCTAATGGGACCGAATGTAATAAAAATCGTTGAAGAGTTATCACAGCATCTTACCCTTAAAGAAGGAATGAAAATTCTTGATTTGGGGTGCGGGAAGGCTTTGTCGTCCATTTTTCTTGCTAAAGAATATGGTGTTACTGTATATGCAACAGATTTATGGACATCTGCTACAGAAAATTTTGAACGAATTAAGTCCATGAATGTTGACGAAAAGGTTATTCCAATTCATGCTGATGCACATTCCCTACCTTATGCTGATACATTTTTTGATGCTGTTGTGAGTTTTGATTCATACCATTATTTTGGAACTAATGAACGATATCTAAACGATTATTTGGCGAACCTTGTAAAAAAAGATGGGCAGATTGCGTTAGCTTCTCCTGGTTTTACGCATGAGCTTTCTACGGAAGAACTTCAAGAACTACAACCATTTTGGATGTGCGGAAAATTTTTAACTTTTCACAGTAATAAATGGTGGAAAAACCTATGGGAACGTTCAAGAGTAGTTGATATTATTGAAACTTTCGATTTGAAGTGTAACTCTGAAGCATGGGAGGATTGGATAAATTCTCCGAACACTATAGGTCAAGGTGACCGTCCATTTTATGAAAATGTTAAACAACTGGCAACGGTTGCAATTATTGCAAGAAGAAATGATGTAGACCCCGCACTGTAAATCACAAGCAGAACGCTCTCGACTAAAAATTATCTAACATTCGGTGCTTGTTCGTGCTAAACTAAAAGCAGATATTATATTGAGATATCTGCTTTTTTGTGAGTCCATATTTTGGATATGGTCATTTCAAAAATAAGGAAGGAGATATTATGCCAAGCACCAAATTATTGCGTGGATTGCCAGTTAGCTTAATAGAGTCGTATATGAGTACCCTTTGTTATTATAAAAAAGGTTATATGGCGGATTGGCTTTATAATGGCATGGTAGAACTTGACATTAATGAAGTCATAATTGATGTTCTTAACGAGACAATTTTTCCAAATGAAATAAGTATTGTACCATTAAAGATAAATATTTTAAGACTAAAGGACATAATCCAAAGAACATTATTATCTAATGGATTTGATGATGGCTATAATAAATCAGCAAAAATAGTAATTAAAATCTATAAAAATATCGATAAGCACGTATTGTGTAGAGCAGAAATTATTGATATCAATAACAAAGT
>CAYYGK010000041.1:0-16069 GCA_964471145.1 uncultured Eubacteriales bacterium
GTCAGCAGGTGGTTTGCAAACGTAAAAATGAATTCATCAACAGGTGAAGCGATATGAAGCGTGACAGGCGGTGTAAACTTGAATATCTTTTTGTCCCTGTCATATTTAAGTTTGCCAAGCAACTTTGAGAAAGTAAACAGCTTAAAACTCCTGCCTTTTACACAATAACCTTTCTCATGCAGAAAATCAGCCATCTCTTTTGAGATGTTATTGTAAATAAAAGACTGGAGTAAGTAGTTGTAATCAACCGGCAGAATAATAGTCTCTTTACATGAAAATGTAATTCTAAGTCTCACTTTTACCCCTTCAAATTATAAATTAAAACAATTTTAAAGTTTATACTACATTATTCTACCATAAGGCTGGAAAAAACACAATTTTTTTTATTTTTGTAATAGCTTGGTTTACATAATATCAGTCAGGCTGCCTGTCAGTGAAATACTCACCTGAAATAACTATATCTATACGCCTGTTCTTCTGCCGGTTTTCATCAGAGCTGTTGGGTTTTATGGGACGGTGTTCACCGTTTCCGGTGGCAGTCAGCTTCCCGGGGTCAAGGCTGCAGTGTTCTATTAGATAAAGAACCACATTTGTGGCCCTTTTGGTGGAAAGCTCCCAGTTGGTGGGAAACAGCAGTGTATTTATAGGGAGGTCGTCTGTATGCCCCTGAATAATTATCTCGTTGTCTATTTCGTTCAGCAGTACGCTGAACCTCTCAAGGATTTCCTTGCCTGAAGATTTAATCTCCGCTTTTCCCAGATCAAACAGCACCACCGAATCTATCCTGAAAATAACATTGTGTTCTTCCCTGACAACCGATACGTAATCGCTAAGCCCCATCTTTTCTATTGCCTGCTTCATTTCCTCCTTTACGTTCTCAGCCCTCTGTACTATCATCTTTTTTGCTTCTTCGAGAATCTCTTCCTCAGTCCTGGCACTGCTTTTTTGCTTCTTGTTTGTGTTCAGCCTCTCAATACTGTCCTGCGGATTGTTTTTCTCTATTATGCTGAACATATCTTCACCGGTGTTCTTGTTGAAGTTTTCACCGTTGCTGAAATGAAGAAAACTGCTCTGGAGTGATTTCTTTATTTCCTCGAATTTCTGGTTGTCTATTGTTGCCATTGAAAAAAGCAGCACAAAAAAAGTAAGCAGCAGAGTAACAAGATCACTGTATGTTGTCATCCAGTTTGCGCCTTCTTCTTCATTGCTTTTTCTTCTCCGCCTGCTCATTCAAACAATGCCCCTTATTCCGTCACGGGTTCTCCTGACGGATTCATGTTTTCTGACTCTTTTTCTTCATTGCTCTTGTCATACTTCTCCTTCTGTTCCGGGGAAAGGAATGTCTTGAGCTTGTATTCCATGAGCCTGGGGTTCTCACCCGCCTGTATTGAAAGTATGCCCTCAATAATCATTTCCTTCTGCATGACCTCTTCCTGGCTCTTGATTTTAAGCTTGTTTGCCAGAGGTGTACAAATAAAGTACGCCATTATCGCGCCATAGAAAGTCGTAAGCAGGGCAAGTGCCATTGCAGGACCTATTGATGCGGCATCCGTAAGGTTCTTCAAAAGCTTTATAAGGCCCATGAGCGTTCCAATCATGCCCCATGCCGGGAACAATGCAGCCATTGTCTTGAAAAGGCCCTGACCCTTTTGATGTCTGCCCTGGAGGGTTTCAAGCTCCAGGGCCATGCACTCCCTTATCATTTCAGGTTCCACGCCGTCAACTATGAGCTGGAGCGACTGGCTTATGAATCGGTCTTCCACACTTTCCTGCTCCGACTCAAGCGCAAGCAGACCTTCACGCCTGGCTTTCTGAGAAAGATTTACCAGCATTCTTATTGTTTCCCCGTTGGAAAGCCTTTTATCAAAAAATGCCTGTGACACAACCCTTAAGATATTAAATACCTCTTGCAGCCTGTAGCTTATAAGGATGGAGGCTACCCCGCCCCCAAGCACAACAAAGATGGAAGCCACACTGTAAAAAGCCATCGGGCTTCCTCCCATGCTTATGGGTATCGCTATACTTACTATACCCACCAGTATTCCCAGAATTGTTGCAATATCCATATGCTCCTCCGATAACCTGCCTTTTTCAAGAGCCTCTGTGTATAATCAAATGCAATTGCCCTCAAAATATATTTCGGCATATATGTTTGCTTTTTTAACGATTTTATAAAGGAGTGACTTATTTAAGGTGTCATCCGTTTTCAGGTTTGTAAGGAAACTGTACTGTCATATGAAAGAAAATGAAGTGCCTGCCCTTGCGGCACAGCTCTCATATTACCTTATACTTGCTTTTTTCCCATTCCTGATATTTCTTGTAACACTTGCAGGATACACTCCCCTTACCGGAGAAGAGGTTCTGAGTGACCTGTCGGTATTGCTTCCGGAAAACACATACCGTACAGTGATTGAGATAGTAAGAGAGATTTCAGTAATGAGAAGCGGTACGCTGCTTTCATTCAGTATGCTGGCCGCTTTATGGATAGCCTCAAACGGCATGTATGCGGTTATAAGGGGGATAAACAAGGCTTACGGCTGCAGGGAGAGCCGCCCCTTCTGGAAGGTGCGCAGCATCGCCCTGCTGTATACCGCAGGGCTTGCCCTGCTTATAATCCTGACATTTGTCACACTGGTGTTTGGAAAAATACTGGCACGATATCTTTTCATAACAACAGGATACAGAATGCTGTTCAATCCGGTATGGAAAACAGTCCGGGTAGCCTTTCCGATAGTCTCACTGATGCTTGTGTTTTCAGCGCTGTACCATATACTGCCCGACAAAAGACTCAGTTTCCGTGGTGTACTGCCCGGTACTGCGGTGGCAACAGTCCTTTGGATAGCCATATCCCTTGGGTTTTCATTCTATGTAAACAGCTTCAACAGCTTCTCCCGAATGTATGGCAGCATAGGGGGAATTATGGTGCTGCTGGTATGGCTTTACTGGAGCAGCGTGATCATACTGCTGGGCGGCGAGATAAACGCTGTACTCTCCAGGAAAGAAAACCTCTGACGTTATGCCTTAGTTTTCTTCCTTTTCATCACCTGGGGTATCCGAGACACTGCTAAACTTTTTCCTGAGTTTTACCTTCCCGCTTTTGATCTTTTCTGCAGCTTTTCCCGACATCCTGCCTGCGGTCTCGGTCAGCTCCTTCCTGGTTTCACTGCCCGCACGGGGTGCAAGAAGCAATCCGGCCGCAATACCTGCTGCCATTCCAAAAACCACCCCTGCGGTAAAACCTCCTGCATCCCTTATCATGTTTTCCGCCCTTTTCCCTCTGCTCAGTCCTTCAATGATATCCATTATATACATGTTGTTTCCTCCCAACAGTATTATTTGATTTTGCGTCAAACTATATTCTAAATTTGAATATGGAACAAAATACATAACATAAAATCAATATAATAATTAAGAATAATATAAGGAGGTGACAACATGAAAAGAAAATTTGCAGCCTTGTCTGCTTTTATTGCAATGCTGCTACTGCTTTCATTGCAGGTTTGTGCACAAACAAGGACATATACCGTCAAAAGCGGTGACAGCATGTGGAAGATAGCTGTAAAATACCAGGTGGGCTTAAGTGAGCTGATACAGCAGAACCCGCAGATAAAAAACCCCGGTCTGATATATCCCGGGCAGAAAATTACCATACCCGACCTTGGTGATGTTAAGAGCCAGGAAAGCGAAGTGGTAAGACTTGTCAACAACGAACGCACAAAAAGGGGTCTTGCTCCCCTTGCCGAAAACTGGCAACTTTCAAGGGTTGCACGCTACAAATCCCAGGACATGATAAACAAGGGTTACTTCGGGCATACCTCTCCCACTTACGGTTCTTTTTCCCGTATGATTGATTCATTCGGCATACGCTACTCAGCCGCCGGTGAAAACATAGCATACGGTCAGAGGACTCCCAGGGAAGTAATGACCGACTGGATGAATTCCACAGGTCACAGGAACAACATACTAAGCCCGCTGTATACGCATATCGGAGTGGGGCTGGCAAAAAACAAAAACGGGGTGTGTTACTGGACCCAGATGTTCATAAAATCATATTGACCTTACCTGTTTTGAGTTTTCGTAGCCCTTTCTGGCATCAATTACTGTCTGGTACAGGAGGACTACGATGCTTTCCATCAGCTCTTCTTCCTTCTTGCCGGCCTTTTCATCCGAGTAGCAAAGAACCCTTATCTTTTGCAGCCATTTCTCCATCTTTTCCATATGGATGGCATTAAAGCTATCTATGCAGTTTTTGGAAAGTCCCTCTTCCTTCCACCTGTTTCTTATCTCACTGTTTGTATTCTGTATCCGACTCAGAATTCTGTAGTATACCAGGTCTCTGTTGCCGTTGTCCTGGTCTTTGAATACCCCCTTGAACTGCTTCATAAGAAGTTTGTATCCCTCTATGTTTATCTCAAGCATCCTTTTTGTACAATCGCTGGCAAAAGTGGAGATCTGGTACTTTATGATGTCTTCCACATCGTTATAGTTTTCATCCCTGCTCCCTGGCGAGTTCTTGACCAGTTCCTGTATACCCGGGATCCTTATATGTCCCAGCAGATATGAAATGAAATTTGAAGGCAGCGGCACACCCATAATCGCCAGGTTCTCCAGAACACTTATTGTCTCGTTAATAACCAGGAAAATAGCCATGATCTGTGAAAGCACAGTTGTGTCGAAAAGGTTCTGCATGGATATCTCAAGAAGCCTTACCGTAACTATGGAAATGCTGTATGTGAGAAACTTTTTTATGAATTTGGCCACTCCCCTGGCGCTGAACCTTGCACTCTTTATGGCCACAGCTATTCCGGTAAAAGTATCTATGGCTATAATTATCAGAAGTATTATATATATCAGCTTTACCGCTCCGAGATATTCTGCAATAATGCCGAGTAGTCCCGATAACAAGCCTATTTCGATGACTGCCATGCTCCTGTTCATGATATGCCTCCTGCGGGTAAGTTTACATAACTCAAACACACCATATAATATGAAAACTGATTCCCCCTTGTTACAGATGCACACTGTAAATGGCATGCTGCATATAATACAGTAATACCTGAAAATATGGCAGGAGGCTTTTAATGGATATAATACAGGGCCCGGTACAGGTGTATACCGCAAAGATGGCTGCACCACACGGACATACAATAAACTACCCTGTTGTTACGGGCATCAAAAACCCGGGGGTGCAGACCCGCATAAACTGCCTTTTGAAGGACCTGGCACATAAGCTTATAGCAATGCAGACAGACCATCTCACCGATCAGGGCTTTAAACAGCCCGTAATAATAACCATGGAGGGCTGGTATGAGATTAAAAACAACCAGCGGGGGATACTGAGCATTACCCTGGGCAATTACACTTTCCCTTATCATGCAGCCCACGGGCTGACTATAATAAAGTCACTTACCGTAAGCACAGATGACGGAACAGTATATACTTTAAGTTCACTGTTTAAAAAGGACAGCGTCTATGTGGATGTACTGTCTGATAATGTCACACTCCAGATAAAGGAAAGGGATATCCCTGTTATAAACGGGTTTGAAAAAATCTGTCCGGATCAGGATTACTACATTGCAGACAGATGCCTGGTGCTCTATTTTCAAATCTATGAAATAACTCCATATGTGTTTGGTTTCCCGTTTTTTCCGGTATCAGTGTACTGCATAACGGATATTATAAAAGAAGGCAGCCCTCTTGAACTTATGGCGGCAAATATCTAGCAACAGACATTTACGGGGGCCTTGCACTTGGCAGCTTTGACAGGAACTCATGCAGCATGTACTTTAATACCGATTATGCCGGTTCAGGGTATGCAAACATAATACCTCTTAATGAAAAACAGGCTGTTGTGTGCATAAACTGCATGAATATGGGTAACAGGAAGTATGATACCGGCAGCCTTTTTGAAAAATTCCTGACAACCGAAGGCCTTAAGGGGCTGGAATTTCTGTATTATACACAGCTGCCAGTATATCCGCTGGGAAGGGTAACCAGGTTTACCGTAGACAACATCCTTCTTACCGGCAGGGCGGGAGGGCTTGCAGGCAGCCTTATTGGAGTTGGCGGGTACAGCTCGGTTATAAGCGGTATCCTAGCGGCAAGGGCAATAATACCGCACAAGGATTATAATCAGATGGTAAAACCATATTGGGATAACATCGAAAATGTCTCCTCTTTCAGGACTACGCTCAACAAATACCAGAACAAAGACTTTGACAGGCTTATTTCTTCCCTGAAGATACCCGGTGCCAAAGGGCTTATTTACCATTCGGGCATGTGCTTTGCCGACAAGATGGGATGCATCAACAGGCTTTTGCAAAAAAACTGATTTCTACTCCCATTTGAACATAATCAATGAAACAACTGTGCAATCACCGGCACACCTGATAGCACAGTTATGTCTGCAGGATGATCGACCATGCTGCCCCCCGGCCCGAAAGAAAAAGTATCGGAAAATACACAAGGTACGCAATAACATTCGCAGTCTTTCCGCTGGGAGAAACCCCGGCTATATAAACCGGGAAAGCCGCCCCCTGCTTTAAGTTCAAGCAGCGGGCGGCTTTTGAAATGTACTAAAAGTCCCCTGAATCCTCTTCCAAAGGTATGGCATCTTCCGGACTTACAATTTTTGTTTCCTGTTTTTTGGGAACATTTTTGTTCTGTCCAATTTCATTATGTGATGTGTTCAGCTTCCTTATTTTCTGATATGATATTGCATGTGTTCCTGATTTTTTTTGTGTCTGTAAATCAAGGTTTGCTTGACTGCCCCTGACTAACTTCATAAGTTCATTGACCATTTCCTTCATATTTTCTGCCTGTGCTGACATTTCCTCTGCTGCAGAAGAGTTTTCCTCTGCACCTGAAGCATTGTCCTGAACCACCTGTTCCATCTGTGAAACAGCCTTATTTATCTGTTCTATGCCCTGCGCCTGCTCCTGACTGGCTGCAGCTACTTCATCCATCAACTGACTTGCTTTTTCAGCCTGCTGGTCTATTTCAGTTAATGAATTGTTTACTCTCTCTGATACAGCAACTCCCTTTTCTGAAAGCTCAATGTTGGTCTCAATCATGGAGGCTGTATCCCCTGCTGCCTTTGCACTCCTTTGAGCAAGATTTCTTACTTCCTCTGCCACCACAGCAAACCCTCTGCCTGCCTCTCCCGCTCTTGCGGCTTCCACCGCTGCATTGAGTGCAAGTATGTTTGTCTGGAATGCAATCTCATCGATAACCTTGATTATTTTTGATATTTCATCACTTGAATTCTTGATTTCTCCCATTGCAGCCAGCATTTCCTTCATTTCCTGATTGGCCTTTTTAGCTGCTTCATTTGAGTTCCTGGCAAGAGAAGCTACCTGTTTGGTATTTTCAGTGTTTTGTGCAACCATTGATGCCGACTCTTCCAGTGTGGATGAAGTCTCCTCAATTGAAGATGCCTGTTCAGAGCTTCCTTCAGCCAGCTGCTGACTCGAAGAAGACATCTGCTCCGAAGCAGATGCAACCTGCTCTGCCGCATTTGACAGCTCAGCTGATATTCTGCTTACCGGTTTTGTTATTGAAGTTGCCATCAGGAATGAAACAACCAGCACCAGAATAAATGCCCCAACAATTATTATGATTATCTGGTTCTGAAATTTTCTTACAGCCCTGTGTGCCTCCTCTTCATCAATCTCCGCAATAATGGCCCAATCCAAATCCTGAATATCAAGAGGGGCATATGCACTGAGCACTTCTACACCTCTATAGTCTTTTATTGTCTTGAAATCCTGTTTGCCATTTAGCGCCTCCGTACTGGCAACAGTATCAATTTTCCTGATTCCAAGTGTTTTTTCGTTTGAAAACCTGGAATCAGATCTCATCGTCTTGTCACTTCCCACAAGGTATGTCTCTCCTGTTTCCCCCATGCCATTGCGTTGACTCATAATATGGTTTATTGAATCATCTGATATCTGAAGCGCCACAACACCTGCAGTTTTACCTGAATTATTCCTTATCGGGGCTGAGATGAACGCAGCCGGTTGATTAGAGGGATCATAGTGGCTGTAATCTACAATGGAAACTTTTTGTCTGCCTTTCTCAAAAGCTTCTCCAAGGCCCGAGTTCCTCAGCTTCCCATCAATCAGGTTTGCACCCAGGTCTGATTCTTTTGCATGTGTATATATAACATTTCCTTCCATGTCAATTAAAAATACGTCATAGTATCCGTAATTGTCAATTAACGTTGTAAAATAGCTTTCATGCTTTTCAACCTCGGATTTATAGCTCGATGAGTTAGTCCCTGATTTTTTGAATTCAGAGCTGATATCCCCAATGTCACTTGAAATATCGGTATTTGAGGCCAGCACTTTTATATCCCCTATTCTCTCATGGAAAAAGTCTTCTATCTCCATCTTTTTAGCTTCTCTTACTGCAATAAGAATATTGTTGTTTGCATCTTCCTCCCTTATTGCCCTTAAAGAATAATTAATGCTTAAAACAGCCAGTGCCGCCATAGGTATTACGCTTAGAATTAAAAAAACGGCAATCAGTTTTACCTCCAGTCTCAACTTGTTAAACATTTAATCCACTCCCTTGTCATTTTTTTCGTTTCTGTCTTCCTTGACATGCTCAAGCATGGAAATCTCCTTTGTTGACAGGATTTTTTCCGCCTCAAGCAGCATTATCACTTTTTCGTCTACCTTTCCCATACCTGTCAGAAAAGCCTGGTCTACATCACAACCATACTGTGGTGGAGGTTCAATGCTTTCATCATCAATATCCAGTACCTCCTGTACCATATCCACTACAAGTCCGCTTGTGCGTATTCCGTTTTGAGTTTCAAGTTCTACCACAATAATGCATGTCCTGTCATCGTACTCTCTTTCATCAAGACCAAATTTCAGCCTCAAATCAATAACAGGTATTATTTTACCCCTGAGATTAATAACACCCTTAATAAATTCAGGCACTTTTGGCACGTTTGTTATGTTCTGCATGCCAATAATCTCCTTTACTTTCAGAATAGGGATACCATAGTCCTCCTCCCCCAGCGAAAATGTGAGAAATTTGTTTTCCTGTAAATTCAATTCATTCACCTCCATGTTTTAAATATTCTGCTATTTCCCCTGCTATCTTTTCCAGTGGTACAACTTTGTGCACCGCGCCCAGGTTTACAGCCTCCCTGGGCATGCCGAAAACTATTGAACTCTTCTCATCCTGAGCTATGGCGAAAGCTCCTGCTGTTTTCATCTCTAAGAGTCCCTGTGCACCGTCCTTTCCCATTCCTGTCAGTATAACACCTACAGCGTTTTTCCCGGCATAATACGCTACAGATTTAAAGAGTACATCGACAGAAGGCCTTTGATGAAACACCATGGGACCCTCCTCTATTCGCACAAAATGCAACGACCCCCTTCTTCTTATAGTCATATGCTTATTGCCAGGTGCAATCAAGGCTTTCCCGTGTGCCAGAATTTCCATGTTTTCCGCTTCCTTTACCTCAATCCTGCAAATATCATTCAGCCTTTCAGCAAATGATTTGGTGAAATATTTCGGCATGTGCTGTACAATTACGACAGGCGGAGAATTAACGGGCATTTTTTCAAGTATTGTCCTTATGGCAACGGTTCCTCCTGTGGAAGCCCCAATCGCAATAACCTTGTTGGTTGTCTCAACCATTGATAAATCCTGTGTTTTTTTATCACCTTCTCCCTTACTAAATGTATTAATGTTTTTAATCTTGCGTTCCGATACTGCTGCAACCTCTTTTATTTTATCTGCAAGCTGCCCGGCCATATCGGCCACGGAATATGACGCTCCCGGTTTTGCCATTACATCCAATGCCCCATATTCCACTGCCTTTAAAGCCGCTTCGCCTCCCTTCTGAGCAAGAGAGCTCACCACTATTACCCTGCAAGGATAGTGCTTCATAAGCTTTTTCAGAAATGTAAGCCCGTCCATTCTGGGCATCTCAATATCCAGCAATATGACATCCGGTTTCAATTTCAATATTTTGTCCCTTGCCACATAAGGGTCAGGTGCTGTTGCAATAACCTCTATTAAAGGGTCTCTGTCAAGCTCGTTTTTAAGCATTTTTCTTACAAGAGCCGAATCATCTACTGCTATCACCCTTATCTTTTTTATACCAATCACTCCCTCTTATATTTGAACACTTGTAAATCAACACTTCGCCACTGGCAGTATCAAAAACAACTTTTCTTCCAAAACTACCTCCCACATCCCATATGGCATTGTTAAACCCTGTTTTCTTCAAAAATTCATGGGCTGTCTCGATGTTTTCCTCTCCTACATTGGAACTGAAAGCATCATTGCTGGCACCTCCTATTACATGTACATCCAGATCATTTTTTTCCGAACCAAGCTCTTTCATCATTTTAAACAGGTACGGACATGCAATATCTCCATAATTTGTGCTTGTTCGATTATTCCTTCTCCTGGGGTAAACAAAGTGGTTCATGCCCCCAAACCTGTTTCTGCGGTCCCAAAAACAAATAGAAACACATGAGCCAAGTACTGTGCTTATCATAATCTGCTTGTGTCCGGCATAAATATATCCTGGCTGTAAAAAGTAATTTTCCTGGTTATTCATATGACCACCTTTTTCCCCTGAAGACATAATAATACTTATGTGCGTATCCCTGATTGTTTAAACAACGCTTCAACATCAAGTATCAGACATACTCTTCCATCCCCAAGTATTGAAGCTCCCGCTATATATCCTGTATCGGCTATTCTGCTGTCAATAGACTTTGATACTACCTCCTGCCGCCCCACTATTTTACTTACCGGCAGGGCAAGAAGCTCTTTGCCCATCTCAAGTATTACAACCTCCCTTTTTTCAGTGCTGCTGACCTGTTTTTGAAACACCTGTTCTGCGGTAATAACCGGAACTATCCTTTCTCTAAGCTTTACAGCCCTTCTTTTCCCCTGCAGGGAAAGCCAGTTTTTCTCCTGCATTATTAAGAATTCCTTTATGAACAGGGTAGGAATAATATATCTTTCCCCTGCTGTTTCTATCACAGTACCATTGACGAGTGCCAGATTTATTGGAATTCTAAGAATAAATGAGGAGCCCTTTCCGGGTTGACTGGATACATCAACCTTGCCCCCCATTTTCTTTATTTCTGATTCAACAACATTCATTCCCACCCCTCTGCCTGAAACACTGTTTACTTCATTCTGAGTGGAAAAGCCAGGGGTGTAAATAAGACGTATAATGTCCTCTCGGCTGTAGTTCCTTGATTCTTCGGCCATACCTTTTTCTATAGCCTGCCTTAGAATGATGTCCGTATTTATGCCTCTTCCATCATCTATTACCTCAACATATACATTTCCTCTTTTGCTGTATGCATTTATTGTCACAGTTCCCTCAGGACTTTTGCCCTTCTTTTTTCTTTCGTCAGGATCTTCAATTCCGTGTGAAACTGCATTTCTTACAAGATGCATCAATGGATCAAACAGCTTTTCGGCTGCATTCCTGTCAATTTCTGTTTCCTCACCCGAAATATTTACAATGACTTTCTTTCCAAGGTCTGAAGCGGTATCTCTCGCAATACGTGTAAGTCTGTGAAGGGTGTTTTTGATTTCAATCAATCTTAATGACATAGAAATATCCTGTATATTCTGTACCACTTTCTCCGCTCTTGAAAGTGTATTCATTACTTTTGAATCTCCTGAGGCGCTTTCCTGTATCTGCTGCTCAAGCTGTGAGTTCAGTATTAGAAGCTCGCCAAGCATATCAAGAAGATTATCCACCTTTCCTGCAGGCACACGAATAAACCCGCCGTCCGTTCTACCTGTGCCTCTATTTATGGTGCTTTTATCCTGTTCTTTAAGAAATTCTCTTACCATACTGGCAGAAAGCTTTTTTTCTTTTACTGCAACCTGACCGAACTTCAAACCCTTATATACATTTTTTTGCTTTTCCAGCAATTCCTCAATATCACTTAATTCCAATACCCCCTTTTCAACCAGCTTTTCACCAATCCTTTCTTTTTTTGAAAGGCTTTCTTTCAGTATGCTAAACCTGTTTTGGATTTCCTTTATACGTTTGTCCTCCATCGTTATATCAGTACTCTCCACCAGTTTTTTTATTTGTTCAACAACATCCAATATAAGTCTTACATCCTCAGAAGCAAACTTTTTTTTGTTTTTTTTGAAAACGGAAATTATACTTTTTAGTCTGTCTGACAAGGTTTTAAAAATAATATTGTCTATATCCTCTGAACAGTTGCCGGCCTTGTGCAGATGTTTAATCATTCTGTCAACCGATTCCCAGTCGGTATCTGTTTTTTCAATATCAAGCAGCTCAATTTCCACCTCATTGATATTGTCCATAATCTCACTGGTCTTCCTTGATTTTTCTGCCCCCCCTGATATCTGTTCATTATTTAAAGGACTGTATATGGCTCTCTTAATATCTATATCACTGTTGAGTTCCTCTGTCAGCTCGTCTGGGTCTTTTTCTGACAGCACAACAACAATCATCTCATCTGATTCAAGTTTGAATTCGCCATTCTTGAATTCAGTCTCTGTGGGACGTTCCGGTTGCGAGTATACCAGTGCTGCATTTGCCTCTATATACTGAAATATCATCCATGCTCTGACTGACTTCATTCTACAGCTTTTTTTAAATTCGATATTTATTAAATAGGCACCATGTCCTCTCTTAACGTTTTGTTCCAAAACCTCCCACAATTCCAAAGGCATTCCGGAAAGCATATTCCCATAAGATAATTCCTGCTGAGTTCTTATAGCTGTATTATCATTTGAAACTCCTGCATTTTCATTTTCTTTTTTATTTTCCTTTTTATTTTTATTGCACAATCCTGAAAGAGTATCTAAAATCCTTCTGCATTCTACCTTACCGTCTGAATGGTCTTTTTGGAGCTGACCAATGCAGTCTTCAAGAAAATCATGACAGTCAAACAACACATCCACAAGTTCACAGTCTATACATCTGCTGCCCTCTCTTACCTGATGCAGGATATCCTCCATCGCATGCATTACCTTTGCTATTTCCGTAAACTCCATAGCCGCAGAGTTTCCCTTGATTGTGTGTGCAACCCTGAATACCCTGTCTACAGTTTCCGAATCAGTTTCTCCTTTTTCAAATTTCATCAACGCTTCATTAAGGCTCATCACATTATCCCGCAAATCCTCAATATAGCTAACCAACAATTCATTCATACAAAATACCCCCCTGTTTTATCTTTACCGCCTTCTTTCTGGCACTTTATATTTCTATTGTTTTGTATATATTGACGGCCCGATATATCTTAAATCGTGCTGAATGTTGATTAGGCTCTCGGAATGCCCAATAAACAACATCCCTCCTTTGACGATATTGCTGTATAACCTGTTTATCAGTTTTTTCTGCGCTTTACTATCAAAATATATCATGACGTTTCTGCAGAAGATAATGTCAAATAGATTCTTGAATTTGTAATCATTCATGAGATTGAATTGTCTGTATACAATCTTTCTTCTGATTTCATCGCTAACACAATATCCACCATCGGCCTTGTAAAAGAATTTTGTAAGATAGTATCGGGGTATGCTTTTGCATTCCTTCTCACTGTAGAATCCTGCGACAGCCTTTCTTAACATACGGCTGCTTATTTCGGTTGCAAGTATTTTTATATCTATATCATTCCCAAGACATTCACTTAGCACTATAGCAAGGGTAACAGGCTCCTGGCCCGCTGAACAGGCGGCACACCATATGCGTATTTCCTTGTTTGTCCTTATTCCTGGTATTTTAGCCATTATTGTTTGAATGTTCTGTGTTATGTAATTATAATGTGCGTTTTCTCTGAAAAATTCAGTTGTGTTTGTAGTGAGATTGTCAATAAACTCCTGGATACTGTTTCTGTTACTGTTATCTGAGATAATTTTATAGTACTCGTCATAAGAACTGATTTGATTTCTTATGATTAGTTTCTGCAATTTTGATTCAAGCAGATGTTTTTTAGACTGGGATATGTATATTCCTGTTTTATTATATAACAGATCACTGAACATCGTGTAATGACTGTTCCTAAATATAGCCATTATTAACATCTCCTGATTTATCCAGCCTACAAAGAAGTCAGAATCTTTTCTAAAGTCTTAACCACATGGTCTTCCTTGAATGGCTTAACAATAAAGTTTTTTGCCCCGCTGACTATAGCTTCCTTCACATAGGTTTCCTGCCCCATCGCAGAAACCATCACTACATTTGCTCCGGAATCATACTGCCTTATCGCCTTTAAAGCTTCGATCCCTCCCATTTCAGGCATTGTTATATCCATCGTCACAATATCAGGATTGCATTTCTTATACATTTTAACGGCAGCTACCCCATTCTCCGCCTCTCCCGCCACTTTAAAACCATTGCTTTCAAGGATTTTCTTCAGCATCATCCTCATAAATGCAGCATCATCAACAATCAGTATCTTTTTCACATCTGTCACCCCTTGCCTTTTTATGTAAACAAAAATAGCATTTTAGATGTACAATGTTTACAATATAAAAATCATAAGAAAATAAGAATAGGTCTTGCCCTACGGAAACCGACATCGTGTACTCTAATCATTTTTGCCCTCCATGGCAATATTAATATTAGTATTATATTGAACTACTATTAATACTACTAATAAAAACAAAGATTGTCAACATAGGAATTTATGTTTTGTGAATTTAATGCAAAAAAGAGCAGAGAATTATGGTATGTTACATTAATAGCAAACACTTATGAATATGTGCTGCTTGTTGTTGGTAATATAAATGTATGAATGCTGTGGGAGATGATATTCAATAAAGGAGTTTATAAATACTAAAAACAAAAAAACAAACCTCCTGATCAGGGAAAAATCCCCATACCTGCTGCAGCATGCATACAACCCGGTTAACTGGTACCCATGGAGTGGGGAAGCCTTCCAAAAGGCACAGCGTGAGGACAAACCCGTATTTCTTTCAATAGGCTATTCAACCTGTCACTGGTGCCATGTGATGGAGAGAGAGTGCTTTGAGGATAGAGAGGTTGCAAAGAAACTCAATGAGGGTTTTGTTTCAATAAAGGTTGACAGGGAGGAGCGGCCGGATATAGACAGTATCTATATGACTGTGTGCCAGTCGCTTACAGGGCATGGGGGGTGGCCGCTGTCTGTGTTCATGACGCCACAGGCTAAGCCCTTCTATGCAGGTACGTATTTCCCCAGGCATGACAGGTACGGCATTCCTGGGTTTGTATCTGTTCTTGATGCTATATCCGGGGAATGGAAAAACAACCGTGAAAAACTCATGGATTCCGGAGAAAAAATTACTTCGGCTCTCTCGGAAGAAAGGATTATGGGCAGTAAGGATTTTGATGCTGAAAAACTTGCCTCCAGGGCATTTAATGCACTCTCGGAAAATTTTGACAAAGAGTATGGGGGGTTCGGAAACGCTCCTAAGTTTCCTTCCCCCCACAACCTTATGTTCCTGTTGAGGTACTGGTTTGCAACAGGCAGTTCAGATGCATTGTCCATGGTTGAAAAAACCCTTGAGATGATGTACAGGGGAGGGATATTTGACCATATAGGTTTTGGCTTTTGCAGGTACTCCACCGACAGGTGGTGGCTTGTTCCCCATTTTGAGAAAATGCTGTACGACAATGCACTGCTGGCAGTGTCATATACAGAGGCATTTGCTGCTACAAAGAGGGTTCTTTACCGTAAAGCAGCAGAGAATATATTTACTTATGTCTTAAGAGACATGACGTCAGAAAAAGGAGCATTCTTTTCTGCAGAAGATGCTGATTCAGAAGGGGTTGAAGGAAAATTCTACCTGTGGACTGTTGAAGAAGTCCTGCAGGTGCTTGGTAATTCCGATGGAGCCTTATACCGCAGTATTTATGACATAACCCATGAAGGAAACTTTGGGGGCAGGAGCATCCCCAACCTTGTCAAGGGAGGGATACCTGAGGATACGGCCTTTGTGGAGAAATGCCGGCAGAAACTGTTTGACTACAGGCAAAAAAGGGTGAGTCCCTTTAAAGACGATAAAATACTGGTGTCATGGAACAGCCTTATGGCAGCGGCACTTGCCA
>CAYYGK010000042.1:0-3524 GCA_964471145.1 uncultured Eubacteriales bacterium
ACCAGCGCTCCATATATATGGGAAAGAGATGCGGGTACCCCCAGATAAACCAGTCCTGCGCCGCTTCTCAAGGCTGCAAATGCTGCAAGTGAACCTGACCCGGTCATGCCTGCCGACCCGCTTATTACAAGCAGTTTCCCGTAGTCACCCTTGCTTGTCTGTTTATTCCTGGGAGTAAAAAGGCCAGCCAGTGCTTCCCTGTCTATGGTATCAAGACAGATATCCGATGCAGAAATGATTTCCCGGGGTATACTAATGTCTGCTACAACAAGCCTGCCTGTTTTTCCACATCCCGGAGGCTGTATAACACCAACCTTGGGCAGGCAAAAGGTTACAGTACAGTCAGCCGTGATGGCAGCCCCTTCGCACTCTCCCGTTTCACCATTTACACCCGAAGGAATATCAACCGACATGACCCTGCCGGCATGTTTATTAACTGCTCTTATCAAATCTGCAGAAATACCCCTGACCTCACCATTCAGACCCGTACCAAACAGCGCATCTACAACAAGGTCTGATTGCATTACATGATGCCTGAAAAGCTCCATCCCTTCTCTGTCAAGAGTCTCAAACACATCAACATTCATCTTCTTTAATATCATAAGGTTCACAAATGCGTCTCCTGAAATATCAGAAAGGCTGGCGGCAACATGTACGTAAACCTGAGCACCCATATTGGCAAGGTGCCTGGCAATCGCAAAACCGTCACCCCCATTGTTTCCCTTTCCCGCAGCTACAACTATCCTTTTTGCTGATATCTCCCCCAGCATTTCGATAATCTCATTTACCACGGAAATGGAAGCATTCTCCATCAGTACCACACCCGGAATTCCGTATTCACCGATTGCCGTACTGTCAATTTGGGCCATCTGCTTTGGCGTTGCCACTTTCACCTAAAACTCCTCCTGACTTTTCAAAAACTGTTCGTCAAGCTTCTCAAGTTCTTCAGCTCCCAGTAAATCATGGAAATATGCATAAATGCTTGAATCATCAACCTGCAGTGTCTCACTCTCGTCTATATAGCTCCTAAGCCTTTCACGGGTTTCCCTGATAAGGTGCTCAAGTTCCTTTTTCCTGTCCATATTGCGTCTTATTCTAACATACACAAGGTTAATAGTATGCTCCAGCAGTTCCAAATTCACATCTCTAAGCAGCTCAGGCAGTTCTTCCAGTCTGCCCTCAAGCTCGCGTATGCTGACAGATGCAAGCCTGATTCCTTTTTGGCACTCCTTCATCTCCTCCCTTGCACCGGAGCACTCATCCTCGAATGCACCCTTTGTCAGCTCTAATACCCTGTCCATTAAAGACTTTCTTTCTTTTTTGGCCTTTTTGAGCTCATCATACGCAGCCGCCTGCTCCTTCAGCAGTGATTTAATCTTCTTCTCACACTCTATTATATCACTGTTTTTATCAAAACTCCCAAACAGGCTGTTCCACCGCTCATCAAGCGTCAGCACAGAGATGTCATTCTTTCTTAGTATCCTCCGGTCAAGCCTTAGCATATTGTTATTCCTCTTGTTAAAAAACATACCACGATACCGCCCCTGCATAACAGAATTAATGGTATGACCATCAATATTATTATCGGTTACCGATACTTTAAAATATATCAGTTTGTCCTTCTTTTTTCAACATTGCCTGCCTCTTGCAACATATATAGTTAAGGAGTAAACTTGTAACTGAGCTTAAGAAAGAAAAGGGTGAAACAATGGATATTATCGGCATGATTATCCGTAACGCTGTCTTTCCTCTTATGGAAAGGCTAAAGGGAAACCATATCCGCAGCTACACTCAGGAACTCAGGCAAACACAATATGGTGATGTCCTGCAGCTGCAGCGCAAAAAGCTCTCAAGGCTTCTCATCCACTGCTTTGAGAACGTACCCTTTTACAGGAAATATTCGCATCTTAAGCAAGCTGCATTAAAAGACCCGTTTTCAGCGCTTGAAATGCTGCCTGTTCTGGACAGGCAAACATTTATGAAACACAACCGGGATTTCCTGGCGGATGGTATTGATACCGGAAAGCTGATAACCAACAGGACAGGGGGTTCCACCGGTGAACCGGTCAGTTTCCTCCTTGACCGCAAAACAGTAGAGTACTATGAGGCCGCAAGGTGGAGGGGACTTGCCTGGTGGAATATACAGCCTGGAGACGGGTATGCAATGTTCTGGGGTTCACCAGTTGAGCTCTCGCAGCATGAGAAGCTAATGAACAGGCTTAAGGACAGGCTTCTTAAAAACAGGATAATCCTGCCTTCTTCCGCCATAACCCCGCATTCCATGAGAGACCACGCAAACAGACTTTGCAGGTTCAAGCCTGTGTACATATATGGATACACATCCGCACTTCATATGTTCTCCAGGTATTTGAATGATCAAGGCCTGAAACTGCCGTTTGTGCCCCGGGCTGTGGTAACAACATCAGAGACACTTTTTGAGGAACAGAGACAAGACATTGAAAAAGCCTTCGGGTGCAGCGTGGTAAACGAATACGGTGCAAGAGACGGAGGTATACTGGCATATGAGTGCCGCAGCGGAAACATGCATATCACCTCTGAGAATACGGTGCTGGAAACAGTGGATATAAAGGATGGTACATCTGTACGGCCTGAAAATATGGGAGAGGTCCTGGTTACTGACCTTAACAACTATTCAATGCCCAGGCTGCGCTACCGCCTGGGCGATGCGGCACAGCTGTCGGAAAAGTGCTGTGACTGCGGGGTTTTGCTGCCGGTTCTGGAAAAGATACAGGGGAGAACTGACGAACTCTTCCTTTCAAAAAACGGCACACTGGTCACCAGCCACCTGATAAATACAATAATGCGGGAACAGGAAGGAATAGGCCGGTACAGGCTGACACAGCATACACCTGACAAGGCTACACTTGAAATATGTTCAGACTCCCCTTCTGCACAGCAGCAGTTTAATGAGGCCAGGAACGCTATTACACAGGTACTTGGAGGGGTGGATGTCACGGTAAAATGCGTATGTTCACTGGAAGCTTCCGGTTCCGGAAAGTTCAGGTATGCGATACGCAGCTTTCCCCTCAAAAACCGCAGTTGTTGACAATCACATATCCCGGTGCTAAACTGTAGCTGTACTTTTTCCACAAACAGGAGAGCAAACACATGCCGGACTGCACGAAAAAAAGCATTTGCATAATGGGCCTGGGCTACATAGGACTTCCTACTGCCGCAATGTTTGCCACACATGGGCATGAAATAACGGGAGTTGATATAAACAGGGAGGTTGTTGAAGCCCTCAACCGTGGTGAAATTACAATAGAGGAACCGTATCTGGACATAATGGTTAAGTCTGCGGTATCTTCCGGGAACCTCAGGGCCTCACTTGCTCCAGTCCATGCAGAGGTATTCATTATAGCGGTGGGAACACCTGTGAAACCCGATAAGACTGCAGACATGTCTGCGGTTGTCAGGGCAGCAGAATCAATTGTATCCTGCCTTGAAGACGGATGTGTTGTAATACTGGAATCCACTTCCCCCCCCGGTACCGTTGAAAACCT
>CAYYGK010000042.1:3534-15816 GCA_964471145.1 uncultured Eubacteriales bacterium
AAAGTCGGGTCTTGATATAGGGGAGCAGGTGCTTGTTGCTCATTGCCCCGAAAGGGTTCTGCCCGGGAGGATACTTCTTGAGCTTGTAGAAAACAATAAAATAATCGGCGGCATAAACACCAAATCATGTGAAGCCGTAAAGCAGCTTTACTCTTCCTTTGTCAAGGGCAGTATCTTTATGACCGATGCCACAACCGCAGAAATGTGCAAACTTATGGAGAATACATACAGGGATGTCAACATTGCATTGTCCAACGAACTTGCCCTTATATGTGAAAGGCTTGGCATAAATGCCTGGGAGGTTATTGAACTGTCTAACCGGCATCCCAGGGTGAACCTCCATCAGCCCGGCCCTGGAGTAGGCGGACACTGTATAGCGGTTGACCCGTGGTTTATAATTGAAAAGTGTCCCGGCCTTGCCAGAATGGTAAGGCTGGGAAGAGAAATAAACGACTTGATGCCTTCTCATGTGTGCAGCAGGGCAATCGAAATACTTGGTAGTACAGAAAATAAAAAAGTGACTGTTCTGGGTATTAAATACAAGCCTGATATAGACGATACCCGTGAGAGCCCTGCTCTTGAACTCATAAAGCTGTTGAGAAGGAAACCCGGGCTTAAAGTATGCGTATCCGACCCATATGCGGACGAAGGCGTTTTCTATGAAAGGGACATATACGCTGCCGCCAGAGGAAGCAGCCTTCTTATTCTTGCTGTCAACCACCGGGAATACTCCTTAATTGAGCTTAAAAAGCTTAAAGAAGTTATGTCAGAACCTAATATCCTTGATACCAGGAATTGCATCAATGCAAAAAGGGCAGAGTCAGCAGGATTCAGTTATCACCTTCTGGGAAGCGGAAGGGAGGAGAACCGTTGAAACACGTACTTGTAATTGCGTATCAGTTCCCCCCAATGGGCGGCTCCGGAGTCCAGCGCACGCTTAAATTCGTAAAACTGCTTGGTGATTTCGGCTGGCGGCCGGTAGTGCTTACTGGAAGAACCGGCAGACTGGAAGTAACAGACAAGTCCCTTCTTTCAGAGATTCCCCAGGGTATTAAAGTACTCAGAACAAGAACCTTTGATACCACAAACCTTCCAGGCATCCTTAAATACCCGGGCAGATTCATAGGCCGCAAGCTCCTCATTCCGGATGCTGAGAGGCTCTGGCAGCTGGCAGCCCGTAAAATTGCAGTTGACGCCATTGATACCTGCTCCATTGACCTTATTTATACTACATCATACCCGTACAGCGACCACCTTCTGGGTCTGTCTCTTAAAAGGAGTATGCCCGAAATTCCATGGGTGGCAGATTTCAGGGATGAGTGGACAAACAACCCTTATCTGAAGGACAAGCCCCATAATCCTTTCAGAATGACTATTGAAAAAAAAATGGAAAGGCGTGTTCTCTTCAAAGCTGACAGGCTTGTCACAAATACTCCGGTAATGATGGACAACTTCCTTAAACTGTCAGGAGTTCCCCGCAAGAAGTTTTCTGTGATACCCAACGGCTATGACAGGGATGACTTTGCAGGTCTTATCCCTTCATCCCGCAGCGGAAAAAGGTTTGTTATGACCTATTCGGGGCTGCTTTACGGCAGAAGGCATCCACGTACATTCTTCAAAGCCCTTCAGCAGCTTATCCGGGAGGGAAGGATAAGTGCTGAAGAAATTGAAGTTCGTCTTATTGGGCATTATAAATCGGATGTGCTCTCATCGGATATCAGAAAGTTTGGTCTGGAAAAGACAGTAATCATATACCCGTATATGGAACACAGGAAGTGTGTTGAACAACTTGCGGGTTCGGATGTGCTGCTACTGATTGAAGGCACCGGACCGGGTGCAGAAGCCTTCTATACCGGAAAAGTCTTTGAGTATATGGCTGCAGGAAGGCCTGTGCTTGCTATTGTGCCGCCTGACGGGGCTGCTGCAGGTCTTGTGCGTAAAACCCGTATAGGAAAGGTATGCGGTTTTGACAGCATTAATGATATAATGGATGGCATATGGTATTTGTATTCTGCATGGAAGAAGGGGACCATTGATTTGTCACCAAACCATGAGGAAATACAAAAGTATGAAAGAAGAAACCTGACTGCAAAGCTTGCAGCGGTGTTTGATGAGGCATTTGATTTCATCGTGTCTACACACTTGTGACTTTAGTCGTGAGTTAGGACACGGCAACGTATGTGACTTATTATCCGCTAATAATACAGCTTAGGTGCTTGACTATCATGGATACATATGTTGTTATTTAATGGGGTGGTAACATATGGCACAAATACATCATGGACGTGGTTATGTTTATTCCATTCAATATCATTTGGTTTGGTGTGTAAAATACAGGCATAAGGTTTTAAACGAAGAAATAACAAAAATATTATTAGATTTATTAAGGAATATTGCAGTAGAAAATGGATTTATAATAGAGGAGATAAACTCAGATTCAGACCACATACATATGCTTGTAGAATGTACCCCACAACATTATATACCAGATATGATGAAAGCGTTAAAAGGGGTAAGCGCCAGATTGCTGCTGAAACAACAACCGGAATTAAAGAAGAGATTATGGGGCGGGCATTTATGGAATCCGTCATATTTTGTGGCAACAGTGAGTGAAAATACGGAACAACAAATAAGAGAGTATATATTAAGCCAGAAAGAAAGGTAGGTGGATTTATCTATGGAAAAAGCGTTTAAATTCAGGATATATCCTGACAAAGAGCAAGAACTGCAACTGAAAAAGACATTTGGATGCTGCAGATATGTGTATAATCATTATCTTAGCAAACGGACTGAATTATATGAAACCGACAAACAGACTATGAATTATAATGCTTGTTCCGCTGATATGACAAATTTAAAGCAGCAATTGACCTGGTTAAAAGAAGTAGATAAATTCGCTTTACAAAATACTTTAAAGAATTTAGACAGAGCATTCCTGAATTTCTTCAGAGAGATTAAAAAAGGCAACAAAGAGCAAGGATTCCCTAAGTTTAAAAGCAAGCATCATCATGAACAGAGTTATAGGACGACATTTACAAATAATAATATAGAAATTCAGAATAACAGGATAAAACTGCCCAAACTGGGATTGGTTAAAATAGCACGGTCTCAGGATATTACGGGTAGAATCCTGAATTGTACAATAACTAAGACCTGTTCCGGTAAATACTATGTATCAGTATGTTGTACCGATGTGGAGATTGAAAAATACAATAATACGGAAAATGTTGTTGGAATAGACTTGGGAATTAAGGAGTTTGCCGTGACATCCGGAGGGGATGTTATTGACAATCCAAAATATCTCGCAGGGCTGGAAAAGAAGCTTAAACGTGTGCAGCGGCGACTATCGGGAAAAAAGAAAGGAAGTGAAAACAGAGACAAACAGCGTATCAAACTTAATAAGGTACACGCAAAGATTGCTAATAAGAGAAATGATTTTTTACATAAACTATCAACAAGGCTCATAAAAGAAAACCAAATTATCTGCCTGGAAGATTTAAAAGTAAAAAATATGGTGAAGAATCGCAAACTGTCAAAAAGTATTTCCGACGTATCGTGGAGCGAATTTGTGAGGATGTTGGAATACAAAGCATTATGGCATGACAGGATAATTCAAAGAGTAGATAAATTCTATGCAAGCAGTCAGATATGTAATGTATGTGGATATAAAAACACAAAAACAAGGAATTTATCTATAAGACACTGGGAGTGTCCTGAATGCAAAACAATGCATGACAGAGATGTAAACGCGGCTATGAACATATTAAATGAAGGATTAAGATTGTTAAGCGCGTAAATAAATAAGTACCGTAGGGACTACGGGATCTTAAGCCTGTGGAGATGGAGGTAACGAAGTCAGTGAAGCAGGAATCCTGTCACTCCAGTGATGGGAGGTTCAAGAGGCATACGATTCAAAAAAGGGAGGTATACGTAATTGAAACTGATAGATAATAAAGGCAGGCTTTTGGGAGTTATAAACATAGTGGACCTGGCAGTGCTGGCCGTAATTATTCTGCTTATAGGAGGGCTGGCATACAAGTTCATGCTTGAACCAGGCAGGGAAAGTGCAGACAAAACAAGTAAAACATATACGGTAACAGTAATGTGCCCTATGGTTCCGGAATCGGCTGCCGAAGTCTTAAAGGAAGGGGACAGGATATATTACAGCGGTAAATATGTCAACGGCACAATTGATTCAGTGAGGTATGAGGATGCAAAGGAAGCGGTCGTCGATGCAGAAGGAAAATACGTAACAGCTGTCCATCCATACCTTAAAGATGTATATGTAACTGTTAGCATTACAGGTAACGCCTCGACCAGGGCAATAATGCTTGATAAATACCAGGTAAACCTCGGCAAGGATTTTGTAATGAAGACCACAAGGGTCGAAATCCAGGGCATTGTAACTGATATCCAGGAATAGGAGGCTGCCATGCGTATTTTAGAAAACAGTCTGGCATATATCCTGCTGCAGACTGCAGCTTATTCTTACCGGCAAAGCGTTACCTTCCGGGCAGTCGGGCACTTTTCAAGCGTTTTCAGTGGAAGCACTGTCTGTGCCTTTTTCACCCGTCTCATGCACAGGGATTCTTCAGCCCGGCACTCGTTTACATACAGTTTTCTTGAAAAACTCTGCACCGCAGGCAGGAAAGCTGCAGTATACATTAAGGCAATACTGGAAGGAAGCTTTATATACACCACTCTAAAGCGTATAGCAGACCGGGACAGCCGTTTCTTCCCGCTGCCAAAGCTTGTGTACATTATTTCTCTTTATGTATTCATAGACTACCTGCTGAGGGATTTACTCGGAATCTCCACTTTTGCTGGATACTGGGATGAGATTGCTCTTATAACCGCTTTCGGCTTATGGCTTTTAAAACTTGTTGAACGCAATACCCGCAGGCTTGACAGGTGGACTCCCCTTGACATACCACTGCTTTTGTTTTTCGGTGTGGGGCTGTTCATTTTTATTGTCAACTCACCCAATTACTCTATTTCATTTGAGGGTTTCCGTGCGGTTGCGCAATATATGCTGTGGTTTTTTGTTATCATAAGGCTGGCTGATTCAAGAGAAACCGCCAAAAACATTTATACGATACTTGTTCTGTCCGGGACACTGCTGGCAGTCCACGGCATACTGCAGTATGCCGCAGGAACAGAAATGCCTTCGCACTGGGTGGATATTGCAGAAAAAGGTGTGCGCACAAGGGCATTCTCCATCATTGGAAGCCCCAATATACTGGGAAGCATGATGCTGTTCCTGTCCCCGATGTCATTTAGCCTTTTTTTCGCTGAAAAAGACATTTACAGGAAGCTGTTTTTTCTTGGAAGCACACTTCTTATGGGAGTTTGCCTTCTGTTTACATTCTCAAGGGGGGCCTGGCTTGGCATGGCTGCTGCGGCACTTGTATACATACTCCTTAAAGACCGGAGGCTGCTTCTACCCTTTGTCGTTGCAGCACTGCTTGCATACCTGATAGTGCCGTCCGTAAGTGACAGGATAACATACATGCTAAGTGATGAGTATATTGCAAGCAGCTTCAGGGGGGGGAGGCTGGGCAGATGGCTTGAGGGAATTGACATGGCAAAGCAAAACCCCTGGCTGGGTGCAGGTCTGGGGCATTTTGGCGGTGCTGTCGCCAAAAACAACAATATCCCCGGCACATTCTATATGGACAACTACTATCTTAAGACCGTAGTGGAGATGGGCTTTGCAGGACTTGCAGCATTTCTTGTGCTCATTTACAACCTGGTAATCTGGAGCTTGAGAACAATAAAGAAGTTACTCGACAGGAGCATGCTGCTGCTGTCACAGGGCGCATTTGCAGGACTGTGCGGCATACTGGTACACAACCTTGCCGAAAATGTATTTGAAGAGCCGATGATGGTAACATATTTCTGGATAACAGCCGCCCTGATATTTGTGATGGGAAGGTCTGCAAATAACGAAAAAAGGCCCGGCAGTACCGGACCTGAACTTTAAAAAAACCCTTTAGTGAATATCTATCCTGCGCTTCTTTGGTTTTGAGGGCTCAATCTTTGGCATCGTCACTTTAAGAATGCCATCCTTGTATTCGGCCTTGACATCCTCCTGATTAATGTTGTCAACATAGAAACTCCTGCTACAGGAACCGTACCTTCTTTCCCTCCTGAGATAGTTGGGCTTTTCTTCCTTGTCTTCTTCCTCTCTTTCAACTGAGATGGTAAGATTGTTGTCGTCAAGGTCAAGCTTGATTTCATCCTTTTTAGCTCCTGGAATTTCCACCTCTACAATGAATTCTTTTTCAGTCTCCCTTATGTCGGCCCTTATAGAATTACCTGTAGAGAAGAATGCGGGAAGGAATCCATCATTGAAAAAATCATCCAGTAAGCCCGGAAAATCCTGATTCCCCTTTTTCTGAACACCGTTTCTCCTTCCAAAAGGAACGAGTCCGTACATAAAGCAACACCTCCGATAAATTTTTTTCATTTCCAACATATGTTTCGCAAAAACCTGATGTTATATACATCCTGTACAAAACACAATGCCGGTTTAACTTTGACCATCTTTGACCTTACAATTATTTTATACCCGCTGTTTGAAATTCTAAACAGCTTTTTTTGATTTTTTTCTACTTTTATTTATTCCAGCCGATGACAGCAGGTCCCGTATATCCAGGACGCCTGCAGCATACATCAGTGCCACTCCGGCAGCTACAGTAATTATTACCGATGCAGCTACCCTGAAATCATAACTGCCTGTAAATATGCCACAGAAGTGATATATGTATTTCCCTGCCGGGACCATCACAACACCGGCTATACCCGGTTTCAATATCCAGTTTCTCAAATCAACAGGCATTCCTGTTGATTTTGTTACAACCCACAAATCCAATATGCACACTACAACCATGCTTGCAATAATTCCCGCAACATAGCTATTTATACCATATGTGGGTATAAGCAATACAACAAAAGCTATTCTTATGGCATTGCCGATAACGGAGTTCCTTAGGGAAGCTGTCTGCTTACCCAGGCCGTTCATTATACCCAGCATGGTCTGGTGCAGGTATATGAACACGCACGTGAACGCCAGAAGATACAGTATGTCACCCACATCCTCCTTCCTGTAGACAATGTCGCTTATCATGCCTGAGAATGTGAGGAATACCGCTGTTGAAACAAACCCCAGGATAAAGGATAGCTGTATGGCCCTGGTTATCCTGTAATTAGCCATACGGTATCTTTTCAGAGACACTGCCTCGGAAACTGCAGGAACAAGGGTTGTAGCCATCGAGGAGGTGACCAGGGCGGGAAAGAATATGAGGGGCATTGCCATGCCTGTGAGTTTCCCGTAAAGTTCTATGCTTGAAGTATAGTCCATACCCCCGGCCAGCAGCATCCTCGGTATTAGAATAAACTCCACTGCACCCATTCCAGAGGTAATGAGCCTGTTGAACGAAACAGGAACAGATATTTTGATTATCTCTCCCAGAATCCTTCTCTTCCTCATCAATCCTCTCTTTTTCCTGGTAGTTTTAGACTTTTTCATCCTTGACCTGAATATGAAAAATACAACAGCAAGGTTTGCTATTTCCCCCAAAGCCATCCCTATAACCGCAACCGCACATGCATATTCCAGGCCGAGTCTCATCACATACCCTGCGGCTGCCATCACCATTGATATTTTGACTATCTGTTCAACAACCTGGGAGAGAGCGGTCGGAACCATGTCCTGTATTCCATAGAAATATCCCTTTAGTGCAGAAGCCGCAGCAATTACCGGTATGCATGGCAGCAGGAACAGCATTGAAAAATATGTCCTTGAGTCTTTCAGCACAACCCCTGTTATGAAGTCAATGTTAAAGTAAAAAACCACTGAAACCGCTGTACCCGCAGCTACCACCATGGAAAATGCACAAATCGTAATCCTCCCCAGGTTTTCATAGTGTTTCCTTGCATATTCCCTTGCCACCAGCCTTGATACAGCTATTGAGATACCTGCGGTAAGAGTCAGAATTACAAGTGAATATACAGGGGATATAAGCTGAAAGAGTCCCATCCCCTCTGACCCTATAAGGTTTGACAGGTATATCCTGTAGAAAAAACCAAACCCCCTGACCACAAGACCGGCGGCAACAAGTATGATGGTGCCTTTTATAAAGGAAGTACGAGCCATCCTGTCTCCTTACAGCATAGTCATTAATTAATATTTAAAAAGGCAGCCGGATATGACTTTTAGTTCTGCCTCATTTTGTAGTATAATAGTATTAGCAATATAACAGTGTAAATGATGTGAGCATTTGTGGTCTCAATAGACCTGTGGTTTGGAAAAAATATGAGTTCATAATATAATGTCCGGCCTCAAAGAGGTGCCAACCTCTTAGGTACAATGCTGTAATCTGAGTATGTATTACGGTTCATGTAAAAGCCTTATAACTGTTATGCCCGGGTTGGTATTGTCATGAAAATATATGTAGGTGTTACCGACAATAACTGGTTTGAGTATCTTCGTTCCATACAGATACTCTTTTTGACAGGGGATATCTGACTGTTACCGATGATTTTCGTGTTGACGGAAGGGAATACTACAGCTTTCACGGTAGAACAATACAACAGGTGCCTGACAGTGAACAGGAAAGACCGTCCAGAGAGTTCCTGCAGTGGCACAATGACAATATCTATCTTGCATGAACTCAGTTTACTGCTTCTGCTTTTTTCCTCTTTAGTCTCCTGTTTCTTCTTAACTCCGCATCAATGTATGCCTGTTTCTCTTCTTCAGATTCGGGAACCAGTCTGGGAACAGGAGTTGGATTGCCTTCATCATCAAGAGCTACAAATGTCATATAGGCCTTGTTTGTCTGTACAGTCTGCGATGTTTTTACGTTTTCGGTATACACATTTACAGTAACTTCCATGGAGGTATTGCCGGTCCATGTGACCTTTGCCTTGAGCATAACCAGTTCGCCAACCCTTACCGGATGAGTAAAGTCAAGGCTGTCTACAGCAACTGTTGCAACAATTCTGTTTGAATGCCTTGAAGCCGCCATCGCTCCTGCTATATCTATCCAGTGCATGAGTCTTCCCCCAAGCAGATTGCCCAGCAGATTGGTATCATTGGGCAGAACAAGCTCTGTCATATCCACAATTGATACGGATGGAGCTTTTCCTTTCCTGACACTTAAGTATTCTTCTTTTTCATCATACATTTTCTTTCCTCCCGGGCTTTCATTTTAAGTCTCTCTTTTCTCTTCTTCAAGTCTTCGTATTGCCTGTTTCTCAGATTACCGGTCTTGACGACTGCGTCTACGGCTTTTTCCACTAAATTCAAAGCATACTGCAAATCTTTCTCCCTGTGTTCATAATGCTTTGCAAGCTCTATCATTTCAAACAGCCGCATTTCCCTTTGCTGGCTCACCATACGGCTCCAATGTGTCACAGCCCTTTTGTATTCACCCTGTCTTTTGTATACGGTTGAAAGAAAAACAGATGCCTTATCCTTTAGCTGGATATTTCCCCACAAGGTACAGTTTTCCAGACACCTTATTACATTATCATATTCGCCGTTTTTAAAGAAAATCCTTCCCAGGTTGAATAATTCCTCTTCACAGTCAGATTGCCCCAGAGGATCTTTAAGCATTGCATCAATCTTTGTCAAAAGCGATATCATTGATAATATATCACGCCTGTTATGGTCAATAACCCTTTTCATATCCGCTGCATCACGGTCTTCAAGATACCGGAAATATACCTGTGGGATTAGTGCACCCGGTATGTCATTGACCCTGTATTCACCAAGAATATTCTCTTCAAGACAGACAAGCCTGCAGCTTCCAAGCTTGAGTTTCCATAATTTCCTGCAGGGATAGAGCAGGTCTGCCTGGACCGGTTCTTCCAAGCCCGGGGGTATGCGGTTGAATATGAATCTGGTGGTCAGTATGTTCCAGTCAAAAGCCTTTCCGTTGAAGGTTACAAGTCCTGTCTTTTGTGCAAGGAGTGCCGCAATCTCTCTGAGCATTGCCGGTTCCTCATTATAGTCTCTCATCATATACTGCCTCAATACAAAAACATCACTTTCAAAGTAACCTGCTCCCACAAGAAATGCTACAGTACCCGTACCTCCCGAAAGGCCTGTTGTCTCGGTATCAAGGAAAACAAAATCCCTTATACTCTCATCTCCGGCAATACAGGGAAAGACCCTTCCCAGATTTCTCATATCAATTTCAAGACATTTACCCAGAGCATATCCCCCATGCACATAACTGAGCGGATATCTGTTTTCTACAAGAAAGCAGCTGCCGTCATCATTTCCTGCTACGCAACCTTCAAGCAGCTCATGTATGTCCCTGGCTTCATTTCTTCTCACACTGCTGACTTTGGCACTGTCCCTGTTATACATCTCAAGCCTGCTTCTTAAGTCCAACGGTGTCATCACCACCCGTTATTATATCAATAAGCTTAAGGGTTGACTGCCTCGGGCTGCCGGTGCCCTTGAATTCTTCAAGGGGCCCCACACAGGAAGGGCAGCCTGATTCACAGCCGCAGGCCTCAATCATGCTGCGAGCGGTTTCAAAAAGCCCTGTGTGAATTTCATAGAGCTTGCTGCTGAAACCCACTCCCCCCGGATAGTTGTCGTAAATATATACTGCAGGCTTCATGTCAAACGTTGATTTTACCTGGCACACGACCCTTATGTCCATTGGGTCGCACATCAGGTAGACCGGGGCTGAATGCACAAGGATATTGGAAAGTCCGATAAGCCCGTCCTGAATTTCAACTCTTGACATCTCATTTTCCAGGCTTTCAGGGAAACACACCCAGTATGCGGTCGTATGCATCTCCGTCTCGGGAAGCTTCACAGGCCCCGATCCTATGTTCTCATGCGTATACAGCTTGATTTTCTTAAACATTGTAACAAGTGCAGTGACCATTACCTCCCCGCAGCTCCTTGTTGTACCTCCGGAGCGCTCATCATGCTTGAATACATCCATGACTTTTAGTTCCACAGCCAGGTTTGCATCGGTGTAGTAATTCACATCCACTTTCCTTACATATGCCTTCTTTTCCTCAAAGTCCAGCTTTTCCACCTGGTACTGCTGCCCTTCGTGAATATATATGGCTTCCTCATGTACCAGCATTGGGGCGCTGAACCTGTCTGTTTCCCCCACTACATTGCGCTGGGGACTGGTTATATCAATAATTATGAAATTTTCGTTTGACGCACTCCTTAAGCTTATTTCATCAGCCGGAAAAGAATCTGCCGACCAGTACCACCGTCTGCCCACATGCCTTAATATTCCGGCTTCCTCCATATATGAGAGTATTTCTTCAGTGGTTTCCACCCCGAATTTCTCACCGTCCTCGAAAGGCAGCTCAAATGCGGCGCACTTTATATGGTTGTACAGTATTACAAGGTTGTCAGGGTTGACAAGTCCGTTTTCAGGATTCTTTCCAAAGAAATAGTCAGGGTTGGATATAATATACTGGTCAAGGGGACTGCTGCTTGCTACAAGGATTGCAGCCGACACACCCCTCCTCCTGCCGGCCCTTCCCGCCCGCTGCCATGTGCTGGCAATGGTCCCCGGGTATCCACATATCACACATGCATCAAGGCGCCCTATATCAATCCCAAGTTCAAGCGCATTGGTAGTGACCACCCCTGTTACGGTACCCTGTCTTAAACCCTTCTCGATCTCCCTGCGCTGCCGGGGCAGATACCCTCCCCGGTAACCCCTTACAGCATTTTTCCTGCCCATACTGGCTGAAAATGCTTTTTTCAGGTATGTAGTCAGCACCTCCACATTAAGCCTGCTCCTTGCAAAAACTATGGTCTGTATACCGTTTTTAACAAGCTGCGCGGCTATCCTTCTTGTTTCTGTGACACTGCCCTTCCTGATACCAAGTTCCCTGTTGACAACAGGAGGATTATAGAAGATGAAATGCCTGCGTGCCGAAGGGGCACCGTTATTGTCAACAACCTCAACCTGTCTGCCTGTTATCCTGGATGCCAGCTCCCCCGGGTTTGCAATTGTAGCGGAGCAGCATATAAAGACAGGTCTTGAATTGTAAAAGCTGCATATCCTGTTAAGCCGCCTTATAACATTTGCAAGATGACTCCCAAAAACTCCCCTGTAGTGGTGTATCTCATCTACCACAACAAACTTAAGGTTTTCAAAAAGCTTGTTCCATTTGGTATGATGGGGCAGTATACCGCTGTGAAGCATGTCCGGGTTGGTAACCACCACATGCCCGGCCTTCCTTATGGCTTTGCGTGCGGACTGAGGAGTATCACCGTCATATGTA
>CAYYGK010000043.1:0-2309 GCA_964471145.1 uncultured Eubacteriales bacterium
AGTGGGATCCTTTGAGTTCTTGTTTGTCAGTCTTTCCTTTACCTGCAGTGCCTTGTATGCTATATCCCTCAACGACCTGCTTACCCTTATGGAATTATTATCCCTCAAATACCTTCGAATCTCACCTATAATCATGGGAACGGCGTAAGTTGAAAACTTTACATTGTGTGAAGTGTCAAAATTATCTATCGCCTTTATAAGTCCTATACAGCCAACCTGAAACAGGTCGTCTACATACTCCCCCCTGTTGTTGAACCGCTTTATGACACTCAGTACCAGCCTTAGATTGCCGTTTATGAACTCCTCCCTGGCCGATTCATCGCCGGCATGTATCTTTTTGAAGAGTTTTTCCTTTTCCTTGTTTGAAAGCACCGGCAGTTTTGCAGTGTTTACGCCGCATATTTCGACCTTGTTTATCATAAGTGAACCTCCCGGCAAACAGATTATATTGACATTAATCATTATTACCCTGGAGGTTTTTTTTATACTAAATCATACGGCTGATTTCCTTTTTAAGCCTCTTTATAATTCTCTTTTCAAGCCTTGATATATATGACTGTGATATCCCAAGCATGTCTGCTACCTCTTTCTGCGTTTTCTCCTCACCGCTGTTCAATCCGAACCTTAATTCCATTATTTTTTTCTCACGCAGCGGCAGCTTTTTCATTGCAGTCTTGAGAAGCTCCCTGTCCACTTCGTCTTCTATGCTCCTGTAGATTATATCGTTTTCGGTACCCAGAATATCCGAAAGCAGCAGCTCATTACCATCCCAGTCCACATTCAGGGGTTCGTCTATGGATATCTCGCTCTTCGTCCTGTTGTTTCTCCTTAGATACATCAGTATCTCGTTTTCAATACATCTTGAAGCATATGTTGCAAGCTTTATGTTCCTTGATGGATTGAAAGTATTAACAGCCTTTATAAGACCGATGGTACCTATGGATACGAGGTCTTCAACGCCTACGCCGGTGTTTTCAAACTTCCTTGCTATGTAAACCACAAGCCTTAAGTTTCTTTCAATAAGCACGGATTTTACACCGTAATCACTCCTTCCAAGCTTTTCAAGCAGATAGCTCTCCTCATCACTGCTCAGGGGAGGGGGCAGAGCTTCGCTGCCTCCGATGTAATAAAGTGGCAGGCCTGTATGCAGCCCAAGGAATTTACGAATCTCCATAAGCCTGATTTGAATCATAAGCTTAAGTCTTTTTAAAAATCTCATAATGCGTCCCCTTTTCGTTGTATTTTTCTCCTCTAAAGAAGGTCCGGTCCTACAAGTGCCCTGTAGCTGTTGTTCTTTGACAGAGCCTTGTTGTAGATGCCCACTATCACATTATATATGCCTTTTTTTTCGTCACTCTCCGAGTCTATTTCCAGGTAATCCGGCTTAAAGCCTATCAGCATACCGTTTTCCTTCCCCAGGGAAGTAAACGGTATCAGCCTGAATCTGGAATACCAGCTCGAACCCGAAACAAGTGCCGTAAGCCGTGACAGGTCTTCTTCCCCTTCTCCTGTAAATATCTCTTTTATTTCCTCCGGAAGGATACTGCTTATTGCAGCAAACTCAACAACCACAACCGGCAGTTTGGTTATCGGGTCATGAAGTGAATTTCCGGTATCCACCAGTGCCTGCAGACTCACCTTTCTTTTGTCCACCGAGATTCCCACTGTTTTTAAAAGCCTGCCCTTTGAAAGCTTGTACTGTACAAGTTCCCAGAAAACCTTGAGGATTATGGCGGCAGTGAGTATAGAAAGGGCGAGTGTCGACCACTTGGATTTCCAGAATATATACACTATCCCGTTCCTTACAAAACCTCCGGTACTGTTAAGGTACAGAAAGGCAAATGCCGCACCTGCAAAGACAAATGTTGATATGTAGAGTATTGCAAGTGTCTTTGCAAAGGTACCAAAACCATCTATCCTGAAGGCTATAAGCAGTATGAGTACCGAAAGCATAAGCTTTGCAGGTATGGAGTAATAGAACTCAACCGCTGGAAACAGTATCATAACAGAAACGTAGACTGCTCCCGCCAGCGCACCCAGTAAAAGGCGCAGGCTTGTGGTTTTTGCCTTTGAAAACCTGGCTGTAATCCACAATATCAGGTAGTTCATAACCAGGTTTTCCATTATGATTACATCCAGATAGACGTCCAGATAATTATCCAACAGCTACAACCCCAGGAAAAAGTATGCTGACAGCCCCCTCTATTCTACATATATTCATTCCGTCAATGCATTATGTTTTTTTTTGCACAGGTTTAACGCCCGGCATGTTCATACACAATTATACACAGCCCTTATACAGGAATTTG
>CAYYGK010000043.1:2319-15798 GCA_964471145.1 uncultured Eubacteriales bacterium
TCAAATAGAGTTGATCGTATGTGTTTTTCTTTCGACAAAAAACGGGACCTGTTCGGTCCCGGCGTGATGTTTATCTAAATCTGTTTCTTCTCAGAAATGTAGGTATGTCAAGCTCATCATCAGAAATGATTTTTTCTTCTTTTTCTTCAGCGTTTTTTTTGTTTTCATCCTTTGGAGACCTCTTGAAAGTGGGGTTCCTTTCAAAACCGGTTGCAATCACTGTTATAAGCATCTCGTCCTTAAGGTTTTCGTCAATTACCGCGCCGAAGATGATATTCGCATCCGGATCTGCTGATTTCTGCACCAGTTCCGCAGCTACATTCACCTCGAATATTCCAAGGTCGGTTCCACCGGTAATGTTCAGCAGCACACCCTTTGCCCCTTCTATGGATGTTTCAAGCAGAGGGCTCTGTATAGCCATCTTCGCAGCCTCCTCGGCCCTGTTTTCACCGGATGCCCTTCCTATTCCCATATGTGCAAGCCCTGTCTCCAGCATTATTGTCTTGACATCTGCAAAGTCAAGGTTTACAAGGCCTGGAACAGCTATAAGGTCGGATATTCCCTGGACGCCCTGCCTTAATACGTCATCTGCTATCTTGAACGCATCTATTATGGATGTCGTTTTTTCGGCAACCTGGAGCAGCCTGTCATTTGGTATGGTTACAAGGGTGTCCACTGTACCCTTGAGCTCGTCTACCCCTCTTTCAGCGTGCTGCATTCTTTTGCGGCCTTCGAACGTAAAAGGCTTTGTAACAACACCAACAGTCAGTATCCCCATCTCTCTGGCAATCTGAGCCACTACAGGGGTTGCGCCTGTTCCTGTCCCTCCGCCCATACCTGCTGTCACAAAAACCATGTCTGCGCCCTTTATTGCCTGGCTGATTTCATCCTTGCTCTCTTCAGCAGCCTTTTGCCCTATATCGGGATTAGCGCCGGCTCCAAGCCCCTTTGTAAGCTTGTCCCCTATCTGTATTTTTGTATTGGCTTTAGAAAGAAAGAGGGCCTGCTTGTCTGTGTTTATGGATATAAACTCGACACCCCTCAGGCCGGAAGTTATCATGCGGTTAACCGCGTTGTTTCCTCCTCCGCCAACACCCACCACCTTGATCTGGGCAAACTGTTCCATATCAATATCAAACTCCAGCAAAACGTCCTCCCCCTTTGAGATTTTTTTCATTCGTATAATGCAACCACCTTATGCTGTACGGCGGATTGTACCCCTGCTTCTATTATAAACCAAAAACTGCGTGTTGTATATTGCCTGTTGAATATTCATTCTTCTCCCCTGAAAACCTTTGCCAGTATATGCCTCCTTATAACTGCAAAGTTTATAAACAGCCTGTTTCCAAAAGCAAAAACAGCTGCAAGATATATATGTATGCCCAGCTGGTCCCCTATATATGCGAGCCCGGCTGCCAGCAATGCGTTGCCAAAGAAACCAGTCAGGAATATCTTCATGCTGAACTTGTGCTGTATGGTTGCAACAATGCCCCCGAACACAGAGTCCAGAGCGGCAAGTATTGCTACAGCGACATAGCTGTGGTATTGAAAGGGTATGTCATAGGGTATGAATATCCCCAAAATTATCCCTATTATCAGTCCCAGTATAGGTATCATGCAATTACTCTCCCTGTACCTCCGGTATGAAAACCGGCTCGCTTCCCATTGTAAAATCCAGTACCCCTTTTTCCCGCAAGGCAAGATTATTAAATACTATTTCCCTGAGCAGTCTTATATTATATTCTATATCCCCGCCTGCAGGAAAAATCACATATATCCTTGAATCAACAAGGAAGTGTATTTCCTTGTCGGCAGACCTGAAATACTGTATGGAATCCAGCAGGCCTGCTTTCTCGCCGCTGTCTGAAGCCCTTATGGTTTCTATAAGCCCGATAATACCGTCAAACCTGCTCATGTCTTCCAGTTCCAGGGCCTGTCCAAGTTTAAAACTTATAAAGCTTAGGTCATCAATAACAGGAAGAGAGGGCTTTTCCACCACAGATTCAACCACATGCGCTTTTCTGTCAACCAGGAGGTATCCTCCTGAGCAGGTAACCGCCGCTGCAGCTTTCCTTTCACTAATCCTTATTACTACAGTACCCGGTATTATGTACTTGACAACAGCCTTTCCTATATATGGAAATCTCTGTTTAATACTCTCCTCTGCTTGTCCGTAGCGCAGCGTGATTATTTCAGCTATACTGCCACCTATATGCCTTAATGCATTCTCTCCTTCTATTATACCACTTGTGCTGATTATATCCAGATCTATACAGTGAGTGTTTCCGTAAACCTTGATTTCCTTAACTGTAAAAACAGGCGACATGGCGGCAATCAGCAATGTTGAGGATACAAGCACAATAGAGAGCAGCAGCCTGGCCCGGCCGCTTTTTTTATATTTATTCCCATCCATGCCGTTTATTGCCCTGTATTTCCCATTCTTTTTATACACGCTCCCGCTGAAGCAAGATCCCTTTCTATGGCTTCATAACCCCTGTCAATGTGTTTTACATTATCAACTGATGTTTCGCCACTGGCAGCAAGTCCGGCAATAACAAGAGCTGCTCCACCCCTTAAGTCACTTGCACGAACATTTGCGCCAAACAGTTCCCTTACTCCCTTTACGACCGCTATTCTGCCTTCCAGCTTGATGCTGGCCCCCATCCTTACAAGTTCGTCAACATGCTTGTACCTGTTTTCAAAAACCGTCTCTACAATAATACTTGTTCCTCTGGCTGTTGTCAACATTGCCATAGACTGCGGCTGCATATCGGTTGGAAAACCCGGATAAGGCAGTGTCCTGATGGTGTCAACCGCCTCAAGTCTCCCAGGCGCTTTTATTCTTATGCTGTTCCTGTACTCATCTATCTTGCATCCGCATTCAGTCGCAGTATGAATAACAGCCCTCAGATGCTCCGGTATGATACCTTCAAGTGTGACATTACCATATGTAACAGCAGCTGCAGCAATGTATGTACCGGCAACAATCCTGTCAAATACGACTGTCTTATCCACTTGTTGCAGATCCCTGCCAGAACCGGCCACCTTTATGACACCTGTTCCCGCTCCCGTAACACTGATTCCCATCTTACTTAAAAAATCCTGCAGGTCCGCTATCTCTGGTTCTTTTGCCGCATTTTTTATGCAAGTAACCCCGTCTGCAAAGACGGAGGCAAGCATGATGTTTTCGGTCGCACCTACACTCGGGTATTCAAGGTGTATGCCGCAGCCTTTTATCTTCTCCGCCTCGCAGCAGATAAAACCACCCATTGTGTCATGTACTCTTGCTCCCAGTTTCCTGAGCGCCTTGATATGTAGGTCTATCGGCCTGGGGCCGATTTCACAGCCCCCCGGATAACTCACCGTGACACTGCCCAGCCTTGCCAGCATCGGTCCTAAAAATATTATTGATGACCTCATTTCGGCTGCAAGCTTTTCCGGTATGACATTTGATGTTATGACTGATGAGTCAATCACCAACGTATTGCTCTTTTCCCATTCAACTTTGCACCCCAGAGTTCTTAAAATCTTAATCATTGTTTCCACATCTTTAAGCCTGGGACAGTTCCTGATTATGCTTATACCGGAGTTTAAAATGCTTGCAGCAAGAATTGGTAACACTGCGTTTTTTGAACCATGTACTTTTAACTCGCCATTAAGCCTGCTGCCGCCTTTAATCAACAGTCTATCCATTTTCAACACCTCGCGCTCCAATATCATTTTATGCCGTGGTGTTAAAAATGTGATTGGCAAGAGAGCTGCACTGCTGTCAGCATGAAGTCTACAGCGTTTTTTCAAATTCTTTTATACCTGGAATATCTGGAGATGTTCATTAGTATTCCTGCTTCCGTCATGAACATTATAAGTGAGGTGCCTCCAAAACTGAAGAACGGCAGTGATACCCCTGTGGGAGGAGCAGATGATGTAACCACCGCTACGTTGAGCAGGGTCTGTATCGCTATGAGGGATGTTACACCGGCTGCAACCAGGCTCCCGAATACATCGGGTGCATTTACCGCAACCTTTATCCCTCTCCATATGAAAATTGCAAAAAGTGCAAGTACTGCAAAAACCCCTATAAAACCCAGTTCTTCCGCAAGAACTGCGAATATGTAGTCGTTGTGGGGCTCGGGTATGTATAAAAATTTCTGCATGCTTCTTCCCAGCCCCCTTCCAAAAAGGCCTCCCGAACCAATGGCATACAGTGACTGCACAACCTGCCAGCCGGCATCCTGCCGGTCCTGCCACGGGTCAAGGAATACCAGTATCCGTTTGCTCATGTACTCAACTTTCATAATGACATATGAAAGCGCAGCTCCTCCCAGTACTGTAAGTAACGCAAAATGACTAAGCTTTGCTCCTGCACAGAACAGCATTACCATTCCAACCAGAACGATTATTATTGTGCAGCTCAAGTGCGGCTCAAGCAGAAGCAGTACCGCTATCACTGCTATAAGGAGAAGGTAGGGCACGATCCCCCTGAAGAAGTACTTAAGTTCATTTCTCCTTCTTGACAGGCTGTGTGCAAAAAACAGTATGACTGCAAGCTTTGCGATTTCAGACGGCTGAAACTGGAATGGACCGATATACAGCCATCTCCACGTATCCTTGGTAGGCTTTCCTATACCCGGTATGCGTACTAAAACAAGAAGTACAACTGCTGCTCCCATAATAAAGGGAGCCAGCCTGTCAAACTTTTTATAATCAATATTTGCCGCAACAAGCATGCCGGCAAAGCCTATCAATGCGAACAACAGCTGTTTCTTGAGTATGTAATATACATCATTATGCATGTTGTATGCAATAGGCCAGCTTGCGCTGAAAACCATAATGAGCCCGAATGATAGAAGTATGAACATGCTTATGAATATCATGTAGTCTATGTTCTTTCTCTTTGCCTTTTTCTTCGTCTTTGACTGCATGTGCCTGCCTCCCCGCTTACAGCAAAAACAGCCCAATTATGCTAAGCAGTACTGTTATGCCTGTAAATACTGCAACAATCCTGTTTTCCTTCCAGCCTGACAACTCAAAATGGTGGTGGAGGGGGCTCATCCTGAATAGCCTCTTCCCTGTCATCTTAAAATGAGCAACCTGGATTATGACCGACAACGCTTCAGCCACATATACAAATCCTGCAATCAGGAGCACCCATGGTACTCCCATAAGCACCGAAGCTGCAGCAACCGCTCCCCCAAGGGCAAGTGAGCCTGTGTCCCCCATGAAAATTCTTGCAGGATGCAGATTGAAGGCAAGAAACCCCAGGCTCCCTCCGGCACAGGCCGATGAAAATACCATGATATGGCTTAAGTCGTCCCAGGCCATGGACGCTATGGCGAAGAAAACCATAACCACAATTGTGACCGATGCCGCAAGTCCATCCACTCCGTCGGTAAGGTTTACAGCATTTGTTGCCGAGACCATCACAAACATTGTAAATGGTATGAAAACCCATACAGGAAGTGTCACCACGCTGCCCATATCGGTAAATGGTATGATGATTTCGGTTTTCATCGGGGAATAGTACGCCGCATATATTGAAAATGCCGCAGAGACTGAAAGCAGCGCGAGCATCTTCTGCCGGGCGGTAAGTCCGTCCTTGCTCTTTCTTACTGTCTTCAGAAGGTCATCCAGAAATCCTGTCAGCATAAATCCTGCAGTGGCAAGAACAAGCGGTATAGTTCCCGGAAAAAGTCTTGAAAATCTAAGTGACACAAGTATTACAGGCATTATTATGATGATCCCCCCCAGTGTAGGAGTGCCTGTCTTCTTAAGATGTGTTGACGGTCCGTCATCCCTTACGGTCTGTCCCACGCCCAGCCTGCGCAATAACGGTATCATAACCATCCCCAGCGCAAGTGCAACCAGAAATGACACCACGAACACCACAACCTGCAATGACGGAAAAAGAGAATACCTCAAACCAAAACCACCCCAAAGTCAGTATTACCTGCCTGCTGTTATCCTTTTTGCGATTCTTTCCATTTTCATTCCCCTTGAGCCTTTTAACAGCACCGCATCCCCGTCCCTTAACACACCTTCTAAAAATGAAGCAGCATCATCAACCTTTTCAAATGCCCTAATCTGTGTATCCTTTCCAGCGGTTTTTGCTCCGGTACATATATGTACTGCGTGATTCCCCACTCCAATAATATAATCCAAACCGGATAGTGCTGCAAATTTCCCAATATTCCTGTGTGCCTCCCGAGCCCATCTGCCCATCTCCAGCATGTCACCCATTACAGCTATCCTCCTGTTTGCACTGGTGCCTGCAAGCACTTCCAAAGCAGCCATCATCGAATCCGGACATGCATTATAAGTATCGTTTATAACTTTAATTCCATCTGACTCTATGATGTTAAGCCTGAGCTGTGCGGGCCTGTAATCTGATAAACCTTTTACTGCCTTATCCGCCTGAGCACCTGCAGCAATACCAGCTGCAACGGCGGCCAGTGCATTGCTTACATTATGCTTCCCGGGTACATTGAGTACCCCATTAAAACTCCCGTTCCCTGCTTGAACCCTGAAAGTAAGACTGTCTTCATAACACTTTATGTCAAAAGCACGTATGTCCGCACCCCTGTCTGTTCCAAACAGAACTGTTTTGTATGCAAGGCTTCTCTTAAGCGGCAAAAGCAGATCATCATCTCCGTTAAGTATAACCGTTCCGTTATCTGCAAGTCCTTCAAGCAGTTCAAGTTTTGCATTCAGGATGTTCTCCTTTGAACCCAGCCTTTCTATATGAGAAAGACCTATATTTGTAATGACCGCAATATTGGGCTTTGCCACAAATGCCAGCCTGCGTATTTGCCCCGGCCCTCTCATTCCCATTTCAACAACTGCCGCATGATGGGATTCATCCAGCCCAAGCAGTGTAAGGGGAAGCCCAATTTCATTGTTGTAATTTTCCACTGTCTTTAGTGTATTAAAGCCCGCTGATTCGAGTGTGCATGCCGTCATATCCTTTGTTGAAGTCTTTCCTGTACTTCCGGTCACAGCAATCAGCGGAATATTGAACCTCATCCTGTGAAATGCAGCTATTTCCCCAAGTGCGTCAAGTGTATTCTCCACTTTAATCAGGATCCTGTCGTCTTTTGCAACCTGTTCATACCTGGTAAGGCTTCCCGCGGCGCCTTTTTCAAATGCGCTGCCGATAAATTCATGTCCGTCAAATCTTTCACCGCATATCGGAATAAACAGGTCCCCTTCTTGTGCTTTTCTTGAATCTGTGCATACTCTCTTAAATACCGCATCCTTTTTGCCGGCAATCAGCCTGCCCCCTGTTGACGTTAGTATTTCAGACAGTAAAAACGTTTTCATTACCCTTTTCCTCTTTCCTGGCGCAGCTCATTTAACAGCTCCTTTACCACTTCTCTTTCATCAAAATGTATTGTCTTGTCCCTGAAGGTCTGGTAAGTTTCATGACCCTTACCTGCAAGTACTATAATATCATTCTTTCTTGCATTCTCAAGGGCAAATCTTATTGCCTGTCTCCTGTTGACTATAACGTTGTATTCTCCGTCTGTTTCCCTTATACCCTTCTCTATTTCCTGTGTTACGGCTTCAGGTTCTTCCGTCCTGGGATTATCGGATGTTATGATAGTGAAATCGGCAAGCTCTCCTGAAATACTTCCCATCATCGGCCTCATCATTCTGTCCCTGTCCCCGCCGCAGCCAAAAAGGCATACAACCCTTCCCGGCGCAAAATCCCTTACGGTTTGCAGTATGCTTCTCAAGCTGTCAGGGCTGTGTGCATAATCTATGATTACGGTATAGTCTCCTCCGGTTTTTACTGTTTCCACCCTGCCGCGCACGCTTATGTTTTCAAGTCCCTTTCTGATGTCATCAAGGGTTGACCCCAGCAATGCGGCAGCTCCTATAGCGCCCAGTGAGTTGTATACACTGAACTCCCCGGGTACCCCGACCTTCACCCTGCCTGAAAACCATGGTGTCTCAAGGTCGTATTCAACACTGTCCGCATGCTTTTCAATGTTCCCTGCCCTTATGTCAGCATCTCCCCTGATGCCGAATGTCATTATATCGCAACGTGCACCTTCGATAACATCCTCCGCATGCTTTGCGTCAATATTTACAAGGCCTGTCCCGCATATACGGAATAGCTTAATTTTTGATTCCAGGTAATCCTTGAAAGAGCCGTGCTCACCCGGACCTATATGCGCCCTGGATATGTTTGTAAATATTCCAATGTCAAAATCATTGCAGCTTACCCGGTGAAGCTTGAGCCCTTGTGATGACACTTCCATTACTGCCGTTTGCACACCGCTTTCAACCATCTCCCCAAGCAATGACTGCAGGTCATGGGACTCGGGGGTTGTTCTTTCCATATATATTACCTTGTCACCAATAAGCTTTTCAACCGTCCCGATCAAACCGACTCTCTGACCCTGTTGTTCAAGTATTGACTTCATCATATATGTAGTAGTGGTCTTGCCCTTGGTTCCTGTCACACCTGCCAGGTTGAGCCTGGCTGACGGGTGTTCAAAAAACCTGTCGGATACATGAGCCAGACCATACCTGGTATCCACTGTCCTGATAACGGTAATACCGTCAGGGACTTTAGTCTTCTTCTGCACCAGCAGCGCAGCTGCACCGTTTTCAAGTGCCTCAGGTATATATTTATGACCGTCGGTTACCGTCCCGTCAATGCAAACAAAAAGGTAACCCTTTCCAGCTTTTCTGGAATCGTACGCTATGCCTGTGATATCAATATCAATACTCCCCACGGCCTCAAGGACTTCCAGCCCTTCCGTCAGTTTGTGCAGTCTCATTCTCCGTAAATACCTCCTATGTTTTCCTCTACATTTTCAAGGTGCCTGAATGTCACTTCTATGACTGTTCCCTTTGGCACCATTGTGCCCGGTGCAGTTTTCTGGCTCACCACCGAGCCCATCCCCTCTATCCTTATGTTAAGTCCTGTATCAGCCAGCGCCTTCGTCGCTTCCGCAATAGTCATCTCAGAAAGGTCAGGCACCTTAACCATTATCTCATCATCCGGTTTGTATGTATATATTATAACAACTGATTTCTCGGGAATGCTGGCCCCAGGCCTGGGTGTCTGTTCCATGACAACTGCCTTTCCAGTATTATCATTATTCCCGGCAGATTCCACCTTATACTCAAGGCCTCCTTCACGCAGGTCCTTCCCGGCCTCATCAACCGTCATGCCTCTTACTTCAGGCACATATACGGGGGTTCTCATCATTTCCATATCCCGCCCGGTATATCTTCTTTCAATCCCCAGATAGTTTAGTATGTCCTCAACTATACTTCCGGCCACAGGGGCTGCAACGACGCCACCCATATGTGAGAAACCTGTAGGCTCATCCAGTGTCACAAGCACGCATATTCTGGGATTGTCCGCAGGAGCAATTGCACAGAATGAAGCTATGTATCTGCCGGAATTTCTGGGAAGGGTTTCAGATGTCCCTGTCTTGCCTGCAACCCTGTATCCCTTCACATAAGCGTTACGGCCGGTACCTTCTGTTACCACTCCCTCCAGTATGTCAAGCACAGTTTCACTGGTCTGTCTTGAAAGCACATTCCTTATTTCGTCTTTTTCAAACTTTTTTACTATGTTTCCTTCAGAATCGGTAAGCTCCTTCACAATCCTGGGTCTTAAAAGGGTGCCCCCGTTTGCTATTGCACAGTAGGCCGTTATAAGCTGCATGGGAGTGATTTGAAACCCCTGTCCGAATGATGCTACAGCCATATCCAGCTCCTTAGGCTGCTTATGGAATATTGACCCGGCTTCAGGCAGTATAATGCCTGTCTTGTCATAAAACCCGAAAGCCCTGACGTATTGGTAAAACCTTTCAATCCCCAGACTCTGTGCTACTTTTACAAACACCGGGTTGCATGAATTGTAAACACCTTCCCTGAATGTCTCCTCTCCATGAGGTCTGTAATATCTCCAGCATTTTAGCTTCCACCCTGCAATTTCAACAGGATAGTCACTTGTCATTGTGTCTGGTGTCACAACACCCTCTTCCAGACCCGCCGATGTAGTTATTGCCTTAAAGGTGGAACCAGGCTCATATGTATCGGAAAGCACCCTGTTTCTCCACAGGGTTTCCCTGAGAACATTTATCTCATCATTAGTTCTTCCCTCCCAGTTTTCCAGGTCGATGCCTTCCGGAGCCCACATCTCCGGGGGAGGGGCAAACGGGTTGTTAAGGTCAAAGTCAGGCTTTGAGGCCAGCGCAAGTATGTCGCCGTTTCTGGGATCCATTACTATTGCAGTGGCCCCCCGTTTTATCCTGTTTTCAAAAATGGCAACTTCAAGCGCCTTCTCGGCAAAATACTGGATAGTTTCATCTATAGTCAGAACGGCATTAAAACCTTCCCTCGGGGCTATCCTCTTCTCTGTCCTGAAGGGCATCTCATGACCTCCGGCATCCACCTCTCCCACAATCCTGCCCGGAACGCCCTTAAGATACTTCTCAAGTACGAATTCAAGCCCTTCAAGCCCTTCATTGTCCACCCCGGTAAAACCTATGACATGGCTTGCAAGGCTCCCTTTCGGGTAGTATCTCTTATTGTCCTCATCAACATATATTCCGTGTACATCGTTATCCAGCACCCACTTCCTGACCTGGTCCCCTGTCTCCCTGTCTATCTTCTTTTTTAGTGTGTCGTAGCTGGTTCTCCTTGTAATTTTGTCGAGGATGTCCTGCTCATCCATGTTGAGTATGTGTGACAATGACTCTGCTATTTCTTCAGGTTCGGGTTCTGAATAAGGTATATCGGTGGGGTTTACCCATACCGTATCAACTGTGGCGCTTATAGCCAGCTCTTTGCCGTTCCTGTCATATATGGTGCCTCTGCGGGAGCTGATAATCCTGCCGCTGTTGTGCTGAATGAATGCCTCTTTTCTCAGCCTGGCACCTTCAACAATCTGCCAGTAGGCAACCCTGCCTGTAAGCAGAGCAGCAACAAGGAAATACAGTATAAGAAGGACAAGCTGTCTTCTCTTCACCTTGAGACTGACTCCTGCCATACTGCACCTCCTAACTGTAAACACATATGTATAGATATTATGGCAATCAGCATATTATGATTGCACATCTGTATGTTTATCAATATAATACGACAATGAAATGCTGCCTGCAACCCTTTATGATATGTTCAGTACAAGAGTCTTGTAAAGCGGCTGATCCTGTCAACAAGCACTGCAAATGTACCCTTGCCTGTATTTTTTGTGCTGTAATCACTGTATTGTTCAGATACCACTGTGTTGTCCTCGCCTGGCACCTTCACATGTATTATCTGGCTTCTTGAGGGAACGCACATGTCAAGCTCCTTCATGGCAACTCTCTTTATCTCATCCAGGTCTGTCTTTTCCTCTATCTCAACCCTGAGCACGGAGTTTAAGTCCAGAAGCTCCATATATTCCTGGTTTAAGCTGTTAATCCTGTAATTAAGCTCGGTTGCCAGGGCATACCTGTACATCAGAGTTATCCCCATAAGGAATATAAGAAAAATGGATATGGCAAGTCTGGCCTTGTATTTTCCGTACGACCTGGCCTTTTTCTTCTGTTTCAGATAGCTGTTGCTGCTGTAAACATCGTAATTGATTTTTCTGGCAGCTGTGCCGTCAATGCTTTCATATGCGGCAGACCTCATGCCCCTTCACCTCTCTGCTCCCAAAGAGCTTTAGAAGGGAATGCAGGCGGTTCCGCCTGCATAACCCTCTCATCTGAATTTGTCTTTTGTTTCCTGACTGCTTCTTGTCCCTTGTTTCCAGGTTTTTCAACCCTTGTCTTTAGTGTATTCAAAATTTGTCTGTAGTTATTTATGTCAAATTCAATTATGCTCCTACAACCTCTCTGCTACTCTGAGTCTGGCACTTCTTGCCCTTGGATTCCTCTCGGTTTCACCGCTGTCAGGCTTGATGCCTCCAGGGATAATGCGTTTAATCAGCGGCTTGATGTCACAGGTACATATCGGCTGACGGGGAGGGCAAATACACTTTGTTGACAGTGCCACAAACTTCTTTTTTACCAGCCTGTCCTCAAGAGAATGAAATGTTATAATACACATCCTTCCTCCCCTCTTCATCATACTCGCGGCATCATCCAGTGCCTTTTCAAGGTTTTCAAGTTCCCTGTTTACCTCTATCCTTATAGCCTGGAAGGTTCTTTTTGCCGGGTGCGGTCCCTTCCTTCTTGCCGATGCAGGTATAGCCGCCTTTATAATGTCCACCAGCTCGCCTGTTGTGTTTATCCTGCTCTTTTCCCTGTAGTCTGCTATGAACTTGGCTATACGTGATGCCCATCTCTCTTCTCCATATCTTCTTATTACATCCGCAAGATTCTGTCTTCCATAACTATTCACAACATCCCAGGCGCTAATATCCTGGCTCGTGTCCATTCTCATATCCAGCGGTGCGTCCTTCATATAAGAGAATCCCCTTTCCGCATTGTCCAGCTGATGTGATGAGACACCCGCATCCAGCACAAATCCGTCCAGGCCTTCAAGACCGTGCTGTCTGCATTTTCCCTGTATACAGGCAAAATTGCCTTTTACAAGTATAAGGCGTGCCTGTGAATTTTGTCTGCTCAGTCTTTGCTGTGCGGCATCTATCGCTTCGCTGTCCAAATCAAGGCCCATCAGCGTTCCGCCTTTTCCAAGCCTTTCATATATTGCAGCCGAGTGTCCTGCGCCTCCCACCGTTGAGTCCACATATGTACCGTTCTGCTTTATGTCAAGGTACTCAATTACTTGCTGGAGTAATACGGGTTCATGCCTGTAATCCATTTTTGCCCCTTTACCGTCCGGGTACTATATACCCAGCTCCGCCATCTTCTCCGCTATCACATCAGGACTCACATTATCATCACTGCTGTATTCTTCCCATTTATTGCTGTCCCATACCTCAACCCTGGTTGAAACACCTATCACACATACATCCTTTTCCAAAAGCGCATATTCGCGAAGGTTTGAGGGTATGAGTATCCTCCCCTGCCTGTCTGTTTCACACTCGGTTGCCCCTGAGAAGAAGAACCTTACAAATGCCCTTGCATCCCTGTTGGTCATGGGCAGGGTTTTAAGCTTTGCTTCAAGATTGCTCCATTCCTCTGAAGAGTATGCAAACAGACAGTTGTCAAGTCCCTTGGTAAGTATGAATCTCTCACCCAGTCCTTCCCTGAACTTTGAGGGAACTATGACGCGTCCCTTGGCATCCATAGTATGCCGGTACTCTCCATAGAACAATCATTTCACCCCACTCTTTGCAAACCTAAAACCACTTTTCCCCACTTTTCACCACCTGTAGTGTAATTTTATTGCATAACAAAATAAAAATCAAGGGTTTTTATAATATTTTTTAAAAAAAATAAAAAAAATCGACTTGGCTGAAAGCCAGTCATCAAGCTGACTACAACATATGGTATGTTGCAAATCTACAATACAAGATATGCTTTTTTACAATTAATGGTCGGTTCCGAACATGGCAGTCCTTTT
>CAYYGK010000044.1:0-14740 GCA_964471145.1 uncultured Eubacteriales bacterium
CAATATATTCTGTCAAATGGTACGAATTAGCTGAAGAAGATTCTGACCAGTAACATAATTAAACAAGAATTGTACAGAAAGATACATAGAATAAGTGGTGATTATAGAGAAACACCCATTTTTGAGATTACTGATACTAAGACTACGGTAAAAGGTAGTGAGATAAATCGCACCTCAAACCCTACATGTGGTTTAGATAGAAATGAAATTATTAGAATAAAAAACGGTGTAAATATAGGATTAGCTTCACAGGAAATTTTGACATTGCTTAATATGTATGAAGTAGTTGTTCTTATGGAAGAAAAGTACAATAAAAATACAAATGAATACTTAGAAGCAACAATATTAAAAGTTGAAATTGAGAACTCATTAAGAAAAGAAGTTATTACAGGTTACAAGAAATATCATCGTTCGCTAGGCTTAAAAAAAGTGTCGCAAAGTAGATTGTGGAAACTGACAGAAGATAATATAATATACACTTATACGGTTGATGAAAAACAAAAAAAAATATTACGGAATAACATAAAAAATAATCCTGACAAATATTGATTATAACTCTCTTATACTCTAATATGTTTATATTTTTTTCCTTTATTTATGCGGTTCGAATAACAATCTATTTATTTAACAAACATTTAGCAGGAAGAACTACAAGGAGTTTTAGCCCGGTAAGGGTAAAGTAAGGGTAAAAAACTAAGAATACATAAAACAAAGGGTATCAGATAACCCCGAAACCATTGATACTGGCGGAGAGAGTGGGATTCGAACCCACGGACGGGATCAACCGTCACACGATTTCGAGTCGTGCGCATTCAACCGGACTCTGCCATCTCTCCAAGCCTTGAACTATTTTAACATACGCTGATGGTGCTATCAACAGAAAATCGTTACTTAATCTCTGAGATCGGTAAAGAACTGTTTGAGCAGGCTGGAACACTCCTCTTCAAGCAAACCTCTTACCACCTTTACCCTGTGGTTGAATCTGCTGTCTTCGGGTATGTTGATAAGTGAACCGCATGCCCCTGCCTTGGGATCATGGGCACCCATAAAGAGTGTACGTATTCTGGACTGTATCAGGGCCCCTGCACACATAGGACAGGGCTCGAGGGTTACATACATATCGCAGCCGCTGAGGCGCCATGTTCCAAGAGCCATTCCCGCTTTGCCTATTGCAGTTATTTCAGCATGCCTGGTGGCATCACAGGTTTTCTCTTTTTGGTTGTGAGCAGCAGAAACTATCTCACCTTTATTAACTATGACAGCGCCCACAGGGGCCTCTTTTTCAGAAAAGGCCTTTTTAGCCTCTTCCAATGCTTTTCTCATGAAGTAGCTGTTGTCATGTCTGACGGGTATCATGGGATGACAGGTTCCTATTTTTTAATCTCACTAAGGCAGTCCTGGCAGATGTTTTTGCCCCTGAATAATTTAACACCTCGACCTTCTCCGCAGAAGGTGCATGCGGGTTCATATTTCCTGAGAATTATGCTGTCTCCGTCAACAAATATTTCCAAAGGGTCTTCGGTTTTTATATCCATTGTTGTCCTCAATTCCTTCGGTAAAACTACCCTTCCCAGCTGGTCTACCTTTCTAACTATGCCTATGGCTTTCATACTAAAATCACTCCCCGGTTTTAATATATCTATTTTACTGCAACTGTAGGTAAATGTCAATAGAAGTAAAAATGCCTTGACATGATAAAAGTATGGTATCTTTAAAATAATTAATTATTAATTACAGTTTTAGCAATATCGTTCATTGAATCATACAGGCACTGTGATATCCTCTGCCTTTCATTCTTAAAGCTGTTATCAGGAGAGTACCTCACCGGTTTGCCGATAGCAATGGTTCTTTTACGGTAATAAGCGTATACCGGGTAGAACAGGAGACGTTTTCCTGTTTTCCTGTAGTACTGTTTAGCAGTGTATACAAAACCCGAGTAAAGGCGTTTTACGTGTTTTTTCATTCTGGAATCTCTCTTTTCAGGGAATATCACTATATTGCAGCCTTCTTCAAGTGATTCCGTGCTTTTACTGAAGGTTTTCCTGATAGATGCAGAGCCCCTGTAGACAGGTATTGCCCTGACACTTCTCATAATTTTCAGGCACAGCGGTGCTATAAGGGTTGCAAGCCACTTGTTAAAAGGTTTTTTTAAACCGGTTTCCTTTCTTAAAAAAACTTTTTCCAGGTGATTTTTGCAGTACTGTGGAAGGACGGCCTTATAGATTACCCAGGGCCTGTAGCTGTAAGGGAAGAAAAGCTGCATTACCATTGGCCCGTACGCACCTGAATGGTTGGTGACAAAAACACCGGGTTCACCGGGTTTTACATTCTGTGTCCCGGTTACCTTATGAGGGGGGTAGAAAAGTTTTAAAAGGAAAACGACTGTACGGTAAAAAGTGTGACCGTCATTCTTTATGCCTAATTCCCTGTATAAGTCCCGTTCAATTTCAGGGTTGGCAGGCATACCGTCTCTTCTGTCGGAAAGGTATTTAGAAAGACAGTGATGTACTTTTGCATTAACAGGGTATCTCAGTGCAATTATAATGCCGCATGCCAGGAAAAGTACAGGTGCAATGGATATTGAAACCCTGATTACAGTCATTACACTTGCTGGCTGGGATGCACCTGCACTGACAAGGGTGCGGCCTGCCGATTTGGCTGTTGATGCTACATACCCTGACATGCCCAGTGCAGTTAGCACCATAAACTGAGAAAAAGCTGTCGATGTCTTCTTTATAAAAAGGAACATACCGCTGAAAGCGCCTTCTTTTCTTTCTCCATAGTACATTTCCCCGACATCTGTAACATCTGAGAGCATGCTGTTGACCATCAGCATTACCCCTGCTATACCTGCGCCTGTCAGGGCCCCGGGGATGCAAAGAGCGCTTACCGGCATGCCTGGCCTGAAAAAGAATATGAATATGTTTCCTGCACACCAGAGCATTGAAGCAAGTATAAACGCCCTGGATTTGCTTTTTCGTGATATTTTAAGGTATAAAGGTATCAAAAGCACCTGGAACAACAACGCAAGAAGCACCGGAACAGCTATGGAAGTAAGGCTGAAAGACTGCCTGTTTATCAGGAAGAACTTTAAATAGTACACAAACAGCGTGGACATCATGTTAAGTGATACTACTACCATGAGAAACATACCCATGAGATATCTGAATGCCTTAATTTTCAGCGGGGCAAGATACATTTTCCAAAGCCCTCTGCGATGCCGGACAACAGGCTTGAACCTGTCAAAAGGCTTCATTATCATGTAGATAAATGGCCAGGGCAGTGCAAAAAACAAACCAAGCCCGAAGGCAATCAGTACATATGCCCTGTGCGTGTCACCGCTTATTCCGCTAATGCATATGGGGAGTACAATGCCTGCAATGGAGGCCACAGATGAAAACATCATGCATATGAAATTTACGGTGTTCCTGTCTCCGTACTCAAGAGAGATTTCAGCTTTTGAAGCCTGATGGGGTATCATTACCATTGTATATACCGTCCGAAACAGCAGACAGGAAAACAGCACATAGAAGAACCTGGCATAATCAGATTTGAACCTTACAGGGTTAAATAGAAGCACAAAAGATATAAATACCGGTATCGTACCAAACAGGAAAAAGGGCCTCCTTCTTCCGTTTTTTGATTTTGATGTATCGGATATATTGCCCATTATTGGGTCTGTAAAGGCATCCCAGATTTTGGATAAAAGAAAGACCGGACCTACATACAGAGGGTTTAAGCCTATTACATCCGTAACAAAAATTGCATAATAGAAATTGAAAATGTTTATGGCTCCGTTGTAAAGGCCGCCCGTTCCGAAAACAAGTTTTTCATATATGGAAGCTTTTCTTTGCCTTGTCTTCCTGACTGTGGCTGCAGTGGTTGTTGTAGCAGCTGCCATCCTTTACACAACCCCCGGTAATTCATTGTTCTATATATATTACGGCGGTTTCGGGATAATAACCCGCCTGCTGCTGCAAGGTTCTCAGTTTTGCAGTTTAAAGGGATCCAAAACCTTTCCCTGCAGCCTGGACCTTTCTGCAGCAAATGACATCAGGTGGCTTGTAAGTGATGCCTCTGCAGATGTAAGGCCTTCTTTTTCTCTGTTTAATACAAGATCAGCAAAATTGTGCATAAGGCCGAAGTCTCCGCCGCCATGCCCGGAAACCGGTTTATCTGGTGTAATAACTTCAGTCTGAAAGTCTGAAAACCTTATAATCTCAATCCTGTTCTTTTCCATGTGCCCCCTTATTTCACCCTCCGTACCCATCAGTTTTATAGTACGGGTGGTTTCATTTGTAAAAGCACACATGGTGAATGCTGCTGTTACTTCATTCTCAAATTCAATGCTGACAACCTGGTGGTCTACCACATTGTTGTCACATTTGTATACACACCTGCCGTAAGGCCCTTCAACAAGTGCCCTGCGCCGGGCTTCAAGACTTTTATCGGTACTTATAACTGATGTGGGCCAGCCTGTATCATCTGTCGTGTATATCCCGGGTGCATAGTAATTGCATTCATCCTGTATGGGGCATCCGTCCAGGCACCTGTCAGGGGCACCCTCAGGGGCGTTTTGGGGCTTAAAGTGAGTAAGCTTGCCGAATGAGGAGATGCCGACAGGTTTGGCGCCTGCCAGCCAGTACATGATGTCCATGTCATGGCAGCTCTTGGCCAGTATCATGGGGCTTGAGGTTTGAGAGTTTCTCCAGTTCCCCCTCACAAAACTGTGGGCCTGGTGCAAAAACCCTACATTTTCATTATGCTGTATGGATATGAGCCTGCCTATACTTCGGGTATCCACAAGCTCTTTAATTTTTGTAAAAAAAGGAGTAAACCTCAGGACATGACATACAGAAAGTATGCCCCGGCTTTTTTTTGAATGTTCAACAATGGAAACACATTCTTTAAGGGTTGTTGCCATGGGTTTTTCAAGAAGTACGCTGTATCCCATATCAAGTGCCTTTATTGCAGGGTCATAATGATATCTGTCCTGTGTACATATAAGAACGGCATCTGCAAGGTCCTGCCTTCTAAGCATATCCTCCCAGTTTTCAAAGCGTAGTTCCGGGTTTATTTGGTGCTTTTTGGCGAATTCATGTCTTTTTTGTCTGTCAGGTTCTGCAACGGCTGTGAATTTAAAAATATCAGGATATTCAAGTGCAAAAGGACCGTATGCGTCCATACCTCTATTGCCTGCCCCTATGAGTGCCATTCTAACGGGTTTCATTTGTTAAGCTCCTTTATGATGTATAATAATTTTTGTATATTTATTCTATACCGGGGGGGCTTATACAGTCAAGAACAAAAGCACTTTTCGCAAAAAGCGGATTATGCTAAACCATAACCCGCTTCTGTGGTACGCCTGGAGGGAGTCGAACCCACGGCCTACGGTTTAGGAAACCGCCGCTCTATCCTACTGAGCTACAGGCGCTTGTTTTTCAGGATTTATTCTACTATGAAAATCACCTCTTGTCAATATGGGCATGCTTACCGATAATAGATATAGAAGTGATGTGGAGGTACTGTTTTAATGAGCTTCAAAAGAACTTTGGTTGCTATAACTGCAGCAGCGATATTTGTTGTTATGTCCTTCCGGATAGCAGGTGCGGATGCCGTATCACAGCTCCAGGTTACTGTTATACCCGGTAACGGGTTCAGACTGGAATGGGAGGACAATGTAAGAGGCGAGCGGGCATACAGGGTGGAAAGAAAAACAGGCAGCACAGAATTCATTGTGAGGGCACAGACCGGTCCCGGGGTAACCGCTTTCCAGGACACCAGTGTTTATGAAGGTACGGTATATACATACAGGATAGTGCTTATTGATTCAAAGGGAGATTATCAGCAGTATACAGGTGAAGTTTCTGTTTCAGCCTCTTCTGCAAGGAGTCCGTCTTTTATGGAACTTGTGCCCCTTTCAGTCAGCAGAATATTAATATCATGGGATTACCCTTCCCCGGTAAGTCATACCACCCTTGTGGAAAGAAAAAAGGGTGATTTGGGGACATGGTCGCAGGTGGCATGTGTACCATCCGGAACAGTTTATTTTAGCGATAACGGGCTTGAACAGGACACCAAATACTATTACAGGATAAGGGCGGAAGGAGCAGTTGATGTTTTTTCTCCGTACTTTCCGTCACAGAGCGGAAGGATTGTCTATACTCCCCTTGATACTCCTGTCAATGTATATGGTTTTGTGAATGCATCAAATGAGGTTGTTCTTTCGTGGGATGATGTTGATGGTGAAACAGGCTACTATATATCAAGGAAGGAACAGGGAGGTGAATACTCCAAAGTAGGAGCGACAGGCAGTGATATCATACAATGGCAGGATACCGGCACAGATGAGAATAAAACATATACTTACCGGGTTATGGCCTACAACCGGTACAATCAGTCCCTGTATTCGGAGGAACTGGAGATCAACTGCCGCCATGTAGCTCCCCCCAGTGCACTTACAGCCGAATCAGTAGAAGGAAATACTGTTTTGCTCAAATGGGCGGACAATGAGAACCTTGAGGGGGTATATGAGATATACAGGAGAAAGGATGACAGCGGGGATTGGAAGCTCCTTGCCGTACTGCCGGGATACAGCAGGCAGTACAGCGACACAGGCCTGTTATCGGATACCGGATACTGCTACAGGTGCAGGGTAAAAATTCAGTACAGGGGTGCATATTCGGCATATTCCAACACTGCAGCTGCAGTCACTGCTGATTTTGATCCCCCGTTCAATGCGGGACATGAAGTGATTGACGAAGGCCGTTTAATGCTAAAGTGGGAATACGCTTCCGGTACGCCGTTAAGCGGTTTCAGGATTGAGAGAAAAACCCTGCAGAGAGGCTGGGAGGATATCGGTGGAGTGCCTCCGGATGCCCGGCAGTTTTATGATGCAGTAGAGCCTGACAGGGAGTATTTCTACAGGATAAAGGCATACGACAGCTCTTCGGGGGCTGTCTCATACACTACACCGTTCAGGGCAGCTTCGGGTGTTCCTGAAGGTGTAAACAACCTTAAGCTGAATCCTGTTTCATGCAGGGAGGTTGAAGTTGTATGGGAAGACAGTTCAAACGGGGAGGAAGGATATACAGTTGAAAGACGTATTGTGGGATACAGTTATATTGAAATAGCAAGGCTGCCTGCGGACACTGAAAGCTATCTGGACCCAAACCTTCTTCCTGACACTGCATACGCTTACCGGGTAAAGGCGTTTAACAGTTCAGGATACAGCGATTATTCAGAATCGGAGTATATAAGGACAGCCAGGGCATCGGAATTTGAAGACGTACCTTCCCACCACCCATCTTTAAGGGCCATAGAGGTGCTTGCATCAAGGGGTATAATTGATTCTTCAGACGAATTCCGTCCGGATGATTATATAACAAGGGCTGAGTTTACTGCCTGGATAGTAAGGGGTCTCATGCTTGAAGTAATACCGGTTGGGTCTTTCAGTGATGTAAGGTACGGGCACAAATACTATACAGAGATAATGTCGGCAAGGAGAAAGGGTGTAGTGGGAGGGGATGGATACGGCAGATTCCGTCCTGATGAGACTGTTGCCAGACAGGATATGTGTGTAATTGCCATGCGTGCAGCTGAGGCGGCAGGTGTTTTTATGCCTTGGCATGAGCCTTCAATACTTGCAGGATATCATGATTATCAGGCAGTTTCATCCTATGCCGCCGGGTCTGTTGCAGCCTTTACGGCAGAAGGCATACTGCTGCCTGAGCAGAATATGCTGCATCCTGTTAGCGGTGCTGACAGGGCGAAGGCTGCTGATTTTATAATACAATTCCTGTATTATCTTGAAAGACAGTGATTTTTCAAAGAATATCTCATATAATCGGTGGAAAAAACGGGCATACAAATATATAATATAGTGGATATTATGTATATAGGCTGATGCCTCGAAGGAGGAATTTTATGGAAAAAGGCGGCAAGGACGTACTGCCGGCAAGGGATGAAACTGATGGCAGCTATAAATGGAAGCTTGAGGACATGTACCAAAGCAGTGATGAGTGGGAAAAAGACTTTGAGAGAATAAGAGAGCTTGCAGAAAAAATGTCCCGGTTTAAAGGGAAACCGGGCAGTAGTGCGAAATTACTCCTTGACTGCCTTCAAAGCCGTGACAAATTGCTTTCAATCAATGACAGGCTGTTTGTGTATGCAAGGATGAAAAGGGATGAGGACAATTCAAATCCGGAATACCAGGCATATACCGACAGGGCCATGTCACTTGCTGCCCGGGTTCATTCGGCACTGTCATATATAGTGCCGGAAATAACGCAAATGGATAGGGAAACCATTTCAGGTTTTATTGAAGAATGTCCCGGGCTAAAGGTATACCGGCACTATCTTGATGAACTACTCAGGAAGAAAAATCATATACTGTCAGACAAGAGTGAAGAGATTCTTGCACTGTCTTCAGAAATGGCCAATGCGGCTTCTGAGATATTCACCATGTTTAATAACGCAGACCTCAAATTCCCCCATATAAGGGATGAAGAGGGGAATGAGATAGAACTTACAAAGGGCAGGTATATAAGGTTTTTGGAGAGCAGGAACAGGGAGGTCAGACAAAGTGCCTTCAAGGCACTGTATAAGACCTATTCTTCAATGAAGAACGCACTTGCCTCAATGCTTTCCAACAGTGTAAAAAAGGACCAGTTCTATGCGTCTGTCAGGAACTATGCTTCCGCTCTTAAACATTCGATGGATGACGACAACATATCGGTTTTAGTATATAAGAATCTTGTTGATACAATTAATGAACACCTGGACCTGCTGCACAGATACATGAGCGTAAGAAAGAAAGCTCTTAATCTTGACAGACTGCATATGTACGACCTGTATGTGCCTCTTGTGGAAGAGCCTGAGGCAGAAATACCATATGAGAAGGCTGTTGAAACTGTCCAGGAAGCAATGAAACCGCTAGGCTGTGATTACTGTGAAAATCTTGAAGAGGCATTTAAATCAGGCTGGATTGACGTTTATGAAAACAGGGGAAAGACAAGCGGGGCATATGCCTGGGGAGCATACCTTGCCCATCCGTATGTGCTGATGAACTACCAGGGCAACATAAACAGCGTGTTCACACTGGCGCATGAGATGGGACATGCCATGCATTCATACTATACAAACAGCACACAGCCTTATGTTTATTCCGAATACAGGATATTTGTGGCGGAGGTAGCATCAACAGTCAATGAGATGCTGCTTCTTAAGCATATGCTGTCGGAAGCCGGGGACGATAATGTCAGGGTGTACCTTCTAAACCGTCTGCTTGAATCGTTCCGGGGCACTGTATTCAGGCAGGTCATGTTTGCAGAATTTGAGAGGATGATTCATGATGACAGGGCTTCAGGAAATGCACTGACTGCGGAATCGTTAAGCTCCATGTACTATGAGCTCAATCGGAGATACTTCGGCAGTGAAGTTGAGATCGACAGGGAGATACAAACAGAGTGGGCAAGGATACCCCACTTCTACAGCAGTTTCTATGTCTACAAGTATGCCACAGGTTTTTCTGCAGCAGTTTCGCTGTCGGAACAGATACTGAAAGAGGGAGATAAGGCTGTAGTAAGATATCTTGATTTTTTAAAGAGCGGTGATTCGGACTATCCTGTTGAACTGCTCAAGAGGGCAGGCGTAGACCTGTCTTCACCCCGGCCTGTAGTTGATGCGCTTAAGGTATTTAATCATACACTGGACGATATGGAAGGACTAAACACAGTATTTGAAAGGAGATAACTGGATGAGAGACCCGAGGATGAAACAACTGGCAAAAAACCTTATAGGCTACTCAACTGGCCTTAAAGAGAATGAAAAGATACTGATAGAGGTACATGGAGAAGGACTGCCCCTTGCCAGGGAACTTGTCAGGGAAGTTTACAGGAAAGGCGGCATACCATTTGTAACAGTCAAGGATCCCGAAACCACAAGGATACTCCTGGAAGGATGTTCGCGCGGGCAGATGGCGGATACCGGGAAATTCGAACTTGCCAGGATGAAGCAGATGCAGGCGTATATAGGAATACGCGCCTCACAAAATGTAAGTGAGATGGGAGCGGTCCCAGCGGACAGGATGAAGGTGTACCAGGAGGAATACATGAATCCTCTTCATTCGGAACAAAGGGTACGGAATACCAGGTGGTGTGTGCTGAGGTATCCCAATAACTCCATGGCACAGCTTGCCGATATGGCTACAGAGAGGTTTGAAGAACTGTACTTTAAGGTATGTAACCTGGATTATTCCAGGATGTCGCTTGCCATGAATGCACTGGTGGAGCTTATGGAAAAAACAGACCGGGTACATATAAAAGGAGAGGGAACAGACCTGTCATTTTCGATAAAGGGGCTGCCCGCAATAAAATGCGACGGAAAATTCAACATACCTGACGGGGAGGTCTATACGGCACCTGTAAGGGATTCGGTAAACGGGGAGATTACTTACAATGTGCCGGCTGTTTACCAGGGTGTGACTTTTGAAAAAATAAGGTTTGTTTTCAAAAACGGCAGTATAGAGGATGCCCGTTCAAACAATACGAAAAGGATTAATGAAATACTGGATATGGATGAAGGTGCAAGGTATATTGGTGAGTTTTCGCTGGGTGTCAATCCGCATATTTTAAATCCAATGAAGGATACCCTGTTTGATGAAAAGATTAACGGGAGCTTTCATTTCACGCCGGGCAGGGCATACGACAAATGCGATAACGGCAACCGGTCGGCAATACACTGGGATCTGGTTTGCATACAGAGGCCTGAATACGGTGGCGGGGAAATATGGTTTGATAACACCCTTATAAGAAAGGACGGGGTGTTTACGGAAGAAAGCCTTAAAGGGCTGAATCCTGAGAACCTTTTTTAGGCCCCGGGCAGGCGTTCACAGTCAGCTCCGGATTATGGTACAATTGAGAAAGCAAGTGATTGGGAGGCTGCCTGGTGTTTCAGGAGGGAGTACAGGGTGTACGATGAAATCAGGGAATATGTGAGAGACCTGTTTGAAAGCAATGACCCTTATGCAACTTCTTCAATAAGGTATACTTTTAGAAACAGGTTTGAGCATACCATGCGGGTATATCGCTGGTCAATAAGAATATGCAAGCTTGAAAGGGGCAGAACCGACATTGTTGCAGCAGCAGCTCTTTTTCATGATACAGGCAAGATTTATGGGGACAGGGAAAAGCCTCATGCTGCTGCCAGCGCTGAGATATGTGCCAGCTACCTTGAACAGAACGGGTATGACAGCGATTTCACCGAAAGTGTGATATCGGCTGTTGCAAACCACTCGTCAAAGCAAAAAGCTGCCCGGGAAATGCCGCTTGAGGACAGTATACTGATTGATGCAGACCTTATGGATGAGGCAGGTGCGCTGGCGGTGTTGTGGGACAGCATGGCCACCGCCCTGGAAGAGAACCCGACGTATTACAGGGCATTGGAGAGACACAGGCAGTACTACGAGGTATTACGGGAACAGAGAGCTTACCTTAAAACCCAAAGCGGCAAAAAGCTTTTTGAAGAAAGGCTTTCATTTCTTCTGCAGTTTATAGTCAACCTGGAGTATGAGCTGGGTTTAAGCTAAAAAAGAGTAAAAAAAAGGTCAGCCCGTCAGATAGGCTAACCATGTAAAGGGGGTCAAAATGTATTTTGTGAGGTCATTCATATTATTGACCGTATAAGTTTTTTTATACATTTATTTTAAAATTTTTTTTTGTGCGTATTTTCCCGGGGGGAGACCATAGGTTTTTTTAAACGCCCTTATGAAGTTGGAGTAGTCATTAAAGCCGCATTTATAGCACACCTCGTCTATCCTTCTACCTTCCCTGAGCAGGCCTTTGGCTTTTATCAGCCTCTTATGACGGATATACTTATGCAGCGTATACCCGGTAAATTTTTTGAATTGCCTTGTAAGGTGGTATTTGCTTAAATAGAATTTCCGGGAAATACTGTCAAGTGAAAGGTCATCCTGAAGGTTACCGTTGATATGGCGAATGATGTCGTTAATTTTGGTGTTGTACTGGATGTCCGGGCTTTCGGTGCTGTCGTATTCTTCCAGGAAAGCCAGGTTGATGTTTACCAGGTATTCTACTAAAAATGTGCCTTTGAGTATACTGCTGCCGTAGCTTAAGCTGCTTAAGGCATATTCAAACCGTTCAAGGGTTTTATATATCTTATGATTCATCTGCTGTGAAGGGCGGATGAGGTTGTAGTTTTTCATTGAGCGTGATTCAAAACACATTGCCAGATTTGAGTTTTTATCGCTTTTGCGGAGCAGGTATTCGGGGCTTACCCACAGAACCCTTCTTTCATATGGCTCTCCGTCTGTTACCTGCGGTTTATGCAGCTCCCTGTTGTGTATGAGCAGAATGTCACCTGGCTGGAGTTTGTATGACCTGCCTTCAACAAGATATGTTACATTTCCTGAACAGAAAAGGTATATCTCATAAAAGTCATGATTGTGGTATGCTATATCCATGTGTCCGCTGTCCCGGTAATGGAAGTATTCGTAGTCTGGTGTCACCATATGCTGTCTTGATGTAAAGTCGTGGATATATGATTCCATTGCCTGCACCTCCAATTTAAATTGTACAGCAATTTATGCAACAAAACAAGCAATTTTAGGCATCTATATTGCAAAAGCACCGTGTATAATTATGCTGTAAGGAAACAATAATCCAAAAGAGGAAGGGGGATCAGGATGTCAAAACCCAAAAATGTTGTAATATCCCAGTCGGGAGGCCCTACCCCTGTTATAAATAATTCTCTCAGGGGAGTTATCGATGCATGCAGGGAGTACGGAGAAAAATTTGGCACCATATATGCCGGATATCACGGGATTGAGGGAATTCTCAAGGAACAACTGCTTGATCTTTCTGCACAGCCGGAACAGGAGATAGCCCTGCTTCGTACCACACCAACCGCAGGTTCCATAGGGACTTGCAGGTACAAGCTTAAAAAACATCAGCAGGAGGATTTCGACAGGGTTGTTGAGGTACTCAGGGCTCATGATGTTGGCTACCTGTTTTATATTGGCGGCAATGATTCAATGGATACCGCCCAAAAGATAAGCAGCCTGGCTGTTGATAAAGGACTTGACCTTGTTGCAACCGGCGTGCCAAAGACAATAGACAATGATGTGGGAGATTCGGAATTCAAGCTTATTGATCACACACCGGGGTATGGCAGTGTCGCACGCTACTGGGCTTCCATGGTGCAGTGTGCAAATGAGGAAAATGCGGGTTCATGTCCTGCTGACCCGGTACTGGTCATACAGGCCATGGGAAGAAAGATAGGATATATTCCGGCGGCTGCAAGACTGGCCGACCCGAAGAGGGAGATGCCCCTGCAGATATATATGGCAGAGTCCGGCCTTACGCTTGAAGAGATGGCCGACAGGGTAAATGAACAGATCAAGTTATCAGGACGTGCTGTAGTGGTAGTAAGCGAGGGGATGGATGTGGGGGAGATCGGAAAGAGCAGGGACAATTTCGGTCATACACAGTTCAGTGCCAGTAAAACTACCGTGGGGCAGATTGTGGTAAATTACCTAAACAGTGTCGGGCTCAAGGCAAGGGGTTCTGTAAGGGGCCAGGTTCCTGGAACCGACCAGAGGGGTTCTATCATCAATGCCTCCATTACAGACCTTGAAGAAGCATACAGACTTGGACAGAAGGCTGTTGAGATTGCTGCACAGGGTGAGAACGGATACATGTCAACAATACTTAGAAAGGCCGGGATTATTTATAGTGTATACTATGACAAGGTACCGCTTGATGTTGTGGCTAATTCGGAACGCACATTCCCGGAGGAATGGATTGCCACCTCCAGGACGGATGTGACCGATGGCTTTCTAAGGTATGCAAAACCCCTTGCAGGGGAAGACAGTGTAAGCGTGCCCATGGTGGGAGGGTTAATGCGTTTTGCAAGGCTCAAGCCGCAGTTTGCTGAGAAGAGACTAAAAGACTATGTGCCCCAGGCATACAGACGGGAGGAGAAAAGCATATGAGTAATCCGGCACAGCCACTTATTGACATGAAGAAGCAAAAGGACTTTCTTGTTGGAATAGACTCCGACGGATGTGCTTTTGATACGATGGAAATAAAGCACAAGGAATGTTTTATCCCCAACATAATTAACAGATGGGACCTGCAGCCTGTTTCAAAATACGCCAGAGAAGCTGCGGAGTTTGTCAACCTGTATTCCAGGTGGCGAGGGATAAACAGATTCCCTGCCCTGATAAATGTCCTGGAACTTCTCGGAGACAGGGAAGAGGCTAAAAAGAGGGGCTATAAGATGCCTGATATCGACTCGCTGAGGAGTTGGGTAGAGAATGAAACAAAACTTGGCAACCCTGCACTTGAAAAGGCGGTTGAGCAAACAGGTGATAAGGTTCTTGAAAAGACACTTGACTGGTCCAGGGCGGTCAATGAAACAGTGGCCGGAATCGTTCGCAATGTTCCGCCATTTCCATATGTAAGGGAAAGCCTTGAGAGAATAAGCGAAAATGCAGATGCCATTGTTGTTTCCGCTACACCTAATGAGGCTCTCAAAAGGGAGTGGGAAGAACATGATATAGCAAGATATGTAAAGGTCATAGCCGGGCAGGAGACCGGGACAAAAAAGGAAAGCCTTGAAAACGGTAAGAAGGGCAGGTATGCAGATGACCATGTACTGATGATCGGCGATGCCCCGGGAGACCTTAAGTCCGCCCGTGCAAACAATGTCCTGTTTTATC
>CAYYGK010000044.1:14750-15634 GCA_964471145.1 uncultured Eubacteriales bacterium
TCGTGATCAGCGATCAGCCCGGCGGCTGGAGTTACGACATCCCGGGCCTCTCCCTGAGGCTTTTGATAAGTTTTTGAGCGGAAAATATGCAGGGGCGTATGAGCAAAAACTTATAGCGGAGTTTGACAGGTATCTGCCCTCAACCCCACCGTGGAAGAAATAATATCAAACAGAGGAGGCTCAGTTATGAAAAGAGCAGACATAGGTCTTGTAGGGCTTGCGGTAATGGGTGAAAATCTTGCCCTTAATATGGAAAGCAGGGGCTTTAATGTTGCCGTTTACAACAGGACGACCGAAAAGGTAAAAAGGTTTGTGGAAGGACGTGCTGAGGATAAAAACATAACCGGCACCTATTCTATTGAAGAGTTTGTTGATGCACTTGATAAGCCCAGGAAGATAATGCTTATGGTCAAGGCCGGCAAGCCGGTTGATGACTTCATAGAGAAAATCATACCGCACCTTGACAAGGGTGATATCATAATTGACGGTGGCAATTCGCACTTTCCCGACACAATAAGAAGAACAAAATATATGGAAGGAAAGGGCCTGCTATATATAGGTACCGGAGTGTCGGGGGGAGAGGAAGGAGCTCTCAAGGGACCGAGCATAATGCCGGGGGGTTCGCCTGAGGCATGGCCGCATGTAAAGCCTATACTGCAGGCGATAGCAGCAAAAGTGGAAGATGGTTCACCCTGCTGTGACTGGGTAGGAGAGAACGGTGCAGGACATTTTGTCAAGATGGTTCACAACGGGATAGAATACGGCGACATGCAGCTTATATGCGAGGCATACCAGCTTATGAAAGACCTTCCCGGCATGTCAAATCAGGAAATGCATGATGTATTCAGGGAATGGAACGAGGGGGAGCTTGACAGCTACCTTAT
>CAYYGK010000045.1:0-15411 GCA_964471145.1 uncultured Eubacteriales bacterium
CTTTACACGGCATTATAACATAAACAGGACACAGGCTTCAATCCGTCTCCTTCAAAAGCTTTTCCACAAACACCCGGTCTGCCGGCATGAATTGATAGTTCACAAGGTCCTTTACAAAAACCCATCTTGCTTCATCGTGAACATTCAGCCTTAATTGTCCTCCCTTTATCCCTGCATTGAAAACCGTAAAAAAGATCCGCTTTGCGGCATAATGGTATTCACTTGTAGTAAAAATACCTTTAAGTGCAATGTCCAGTTCCAGCTCCTCTCTTATCTCCCTCGTTATACATTGCTTGAGGCTTTCATCCCCTTCCTGCTTTCCCCCGGGGAATTCCCACATCAGACCACACTCATCATCTTTCGCACGCCTGCAGATGAGGATTTTCCCGTTTTTTCTTATCACTGCCGCTGTCACATTCATATTTACTGTCCCCTGTTTCTCATACTGCAAAGCGAGTTTAAAAACTCACCCGCTGACTGTGAGTTCAAAATATCTGCTGCAGCCAGCCATCCCTTTCTTGCAGTATTTATGCCATATTCCACATCATTTATGCCCTCTGTACTATGGGCATCCGGGCATATTACAAAACTGCATCCGGCTTCCTTTGCCTTCCTGCAATATCTCCAGTCAAGGTCCAGCCTGTAGGGATTGGCATTGATTTCAATGGCTACGCCCTCCTCTGCTGCAGCACATATAATACTGTCCAGATCGATCCTGTACTGTTCCCTCATTAGAAGAAGCCTTCCTGTAGGGTGCCCCAGTATGTTAACGCGCCTGTTGCGCAATGCCTTTATTATCCTGTTTGTCATGTCCCTTGCATCCATATTGAAGGATGAATGTACTGAGGCTATAACAAAATCAAACCTTGAAAGTATGCTCTCGCCGTAATCAACGCTCCCGTCAGGCAGTATATCGGCCTCTATCCCTTTATAGATTTTGAATGTTTCAAACTTTTCATTCAATCTGTCTATTTCTTCATGCTGCCTTTTAATATCATCCGTTTTAAGACCTCCGGCATAGAATGCTGAAACGCTGTGGTCGGAAACACCCAGGTATGAGTAACCTCTTTGTATACATGAAACCACATAGTCTTCCAGGGTATTGTGCCCGTCACTTGATGTGGTATGTACATGAATAATGCCTTTTAGATCCTTATCCCTGACAAGCTCAGGCAGTGCTCCCTTAACAGCAGCATCAAGTTCTCCCGTGTTTTCACGGAGCTCAGGTGGAATAAAATCCATATTAAAAACTTCATAAATCTGTTTTTCATCTTTGCATTGAATTAAGTCACTGCCCCTGAAAATACCGTATTCATTTATCTTGATGCCCGCCTTTCGGGCTATATGCCTTAATGCAGTGTTGTGTTCCCTGCTGCCGGTAAAATGATGAAGAGCATAAGGGTACTGCTCCGGCGTAACCACCCGCAGGTCTGCACCAATACCTCCGGCCATCAGCACGGAGGCTTTTTTATCCCCCCTGCCTTCCACCCTTTCAACGGCATCCATACGGATAAATGCTTCCAATACCCCTTCGGGGTCTTTGCTTCCGGCAACAATATCTATATCCTTTACCACTTCCATTTTCCTTCTGAGACTTCCGGCTACGCTGTATGAATCCGCTTTTGTGCTTTTCTCAAGGTATTCAGCCATCAGCCGGGCTAACTGTATAGCTTCTGAGTAATGATGGCTTTCAGAATACCTCAACGCAGCATCAATAGACTCAAGAATCCTCTCCTGAGTCTTTTCCCCAAAGCCTTTGACACCTGAAAGCCTGTCGTTCTCACATGCCTGCCTTAGTTCTTCAATACTTTTTATCCCCAGTTCCCTGTAAAGAACGCTTATCTTTCTTGGGCCCAGCCCTTTAATCCTGAAAAGATCCATAATACCGCCTGGAAATTCCTCTTTCAGGTTTTCATAATAAATCATCCTGCCTGTAGTCACCAGCTCGGTTATCTTCCGGGTAAGTGCCCTGCCAAATCCTTTAATCTGATCAAGCCTGTTTTCACTGACAAGCACAGAAGGATCATCCTCAAGGGTCTCAATTGTTCTTGCAGCATCATAGTAAGCCCTGACCTTAAAGAAATTTTCACCCTTTAGCTCAAGGAGTCTTCCCGTATTGTTGAGCACCTCAGCAATCTTGTTTCTGTCCACTTATACACCACCATAAAAGTGTCTTAACGTAGAGTATAATACCACAATACTTCGTACTGCTGCAATTACACCCATGAAAACCTTTTCTCCATCACCTCTGCTTCTCTGTGTTAATGTTTTTTTTGCGTCCGTACCTGCGTATCTGCAATATTATTCCTTTTGATACAGCATATCTTCTGCTCCTTTGTATTGCCTGCTCCGCATCACTGCTTAATTTATTTGATGGTATCACAAGCAGCAGCTTCCTTGAGCTTATATCCCCGGGTTTAATGACTATCCTGTCTCTTCCCCACGGTACCGGCTGTCCCCTGTAGTCTGCAAGCTTATCTGTATAGCCGTTTACTGTTTCCTCAGCCTGTCCGGGATTGCTGTAAGAGGCAGCTGTGATGTCCATGCTCCTTATAAGTATTGCAGTACCGTTTTTAAAAGATGAAATCCCTGGAAAACCCCACGGCAGACTGGCGCCGAATATCTCCCTTATCCTTTTCCCCCTGGACAGGTTGTCAAGCGCCCATATATCCTCTTCTGAAGGCATGTCTCCCCCCATCCATGCCCTGCAGTATGCCTGCTGCCGGAAATGCAGTTTTCCTGCTATCCTGAAAGGAACAGGTATGTTTATGTCATACCCTATGCATATCAATATATCATCCGTTCCATTGTATAAAAACTTTGTACCTGAAAAATCCAGACCTTTATACCCGCCTTCAATCCCGAGACTTAACAGATACTCATGCGCTGCCTTCCCGGAAGGGCCGGAAAGGTGTTTTTTAAGAAGAGGACGAACAACCGGCATCATCATTTCCGTTCGTATCCCGTCTGTCAGTTCTTCTCTTGCTATGCCGGACATCCACTCCAGCAATGCTTCCGGTATGCCACCCTCATCAGAAACACTGCCTTTAAGTCCCTTGTCAAATCCCTGCGCCACCCATTCTTCAAGGGTATCATTTATGCCGCTGCGGTATATCAGATAGCTGTACGAAGCCATATCCTCAGCTGTTTCAGCAGCCGCTCTCCTTACGAATTCCTGTATATATACTACTTTTACCAGGAACACCACCGACACTATGACGCATATGAAGAACGGCAGGAAAACAGCTGCTTCAAGCGTTATTGAGCCCCGTTCACTTCCGGCCCTCTTTTTTGTATCAATACCCTTCATGTATGACAATACTGAATTCCTTTCTTCCTCCAACACTGTTTTCTATGCCCGGCAAGTCTATGCGGGGCAAAAAAAGATAGTTTACAGAAACAACAGCATCAACCCTTATACATGTACTGTAGCTGCCAGGGTCCCACTCACAGCCCTCCCCGTAAAGGTTCAGGCATATAATATCTCTTATCCTGTCAAGCCTGGTTTCTCTGGGAACAGCCAGCAGCAGCAGCCTAAGATAGTCTTCATAGCCTGCATTAATATTAAATGATGATTTGCCGTTGCCTCCTCCTTTCAGCAGCTTAATGTCCAGCTGCCAGTCTGCGCGGGTTTTGAAAACCGGCACCTCATCCCCGTCAAGCAGTCTCTTTACATCCAATAATGCCTCCCCCATACCCCAGGAACACATTATCATGTTGCTTATGACAGGTATGCCTGCCCCTCCTGTCCACCAGCCGGCAGCTGCAGTGGCAATACCGGCAGCGAGGGCCTTCTTTTTTGCATCTGTATAAACATGCAGCGTATTCAGTGCAAACCGTATCAGGGTTATTTCACCCTTCACTGCCAGCAGGTTAAGCCTGCCTGAAGGCATGCCATGTATAACATATTCCGCTTCTCCCGTAAAAAACGATTCCCTGTCCCTTATGTTCCTTTGCGATGAGTTGTATAAGGTTGTAAGTATGTATTCGTTGATATACAGGTCATCCCTCATTGATGTTAAATCCTCGCTGGTTATATCGCCCAGTTCGCCAAGAAACCCAAATGCACCTGCTGAAAAACTGCTGTTCTTCTCTTCAAACCCAACTTCCCTGTCCAGTTGTGAAGGGTCGCCCATAAAGGTCAGGTCATCCCTTCTGTTTTTAACTTTCTGCCTTGAAGGCAGCATATCAATATCAAACCCTGAATCAGCAATATCCCCATAATCGTATATGCTGCTTCTGAAAAAGTCCTTTGCCTTCTCAGCTATACCTTTTCTGGGGTCATCTTCACTTTTGTTCTGCCCCGCCCTGTCATATTTTACGCTTACAGAGGTATCATATGAATCCTGCCTGCCCTTTAAAAGGTTAATTATTGAATCCCTGTCTCCGGGAAGGTCATATTTTTCTGATACCATACCGTCATATTGCAAAATTACACTTTTTAACTGCCTGAGTATACTTTCATTCGCCTTCAGCGATTCAGTAATCCTGTTTATCGTTTGTTTCTCCAGAATGTAAACACAGCTCTTTATCAGTTCATCCTGCAGCTCAGACCAAAATGTTTTCCACAGCGGGCTCCCGCTCTTTTCGCTTTTTGCAAGCTGCTTTAATTGCTCCACTAATGAGGTTATTTCAGAACCGAGTTCCCTGACCTTTTGTGCGGCCTGTAATGCACTTTTGTTGGCATCCAGGTATGGAAAGGTTCTGCGCTCAAGTTCACTCCAGTCAGATTCAATATCGTCCTCAATGTCATCAAGCTGTCTTTCAAGTTCAGTAACCGTTTTGTCCAACTCCAGGAGTTCCCCGGAAAGCAGCTCCAGGTTTTTCTGTTTTTGCTGTGCTGAAGCCGCAAGCTCACTGATTTCCTGCCTGATTTGTGCAATTTCATCTGTATTGTCATCTGAGAGAGAATCCAGCAAGTCACTTTTAACCCGTACTGATTCATGGATCATGTCAATCTCATTTCTGGTGACAGCAGCGAGGTACTGCAGGTAAGTAAGTTTTTCTCTTTTGAGCATAAGTGGTTTTATAAGTTCCCGCCTGCTGATAATACTGTCCGCAAGGCACTGAATTGTTTTTTCCCTGCTGCGTCTGCTGAATGAATTCACCGTAACCGCAGACCTTCCATTCCATCCCTCAGTATACTCCTTGAGCTCCCTTATCACCTTGTCCATTTTTGAAAGTGAACTATCCATGCTTATTTTCATCTTGTAGGCCTTTGACACGCCTGAGGTATCACCCAGAGCCCTGAGCTTTTCTATCAACCCTTCAGTCAGCATTACAGGAGCCCTGTATTTCATGTATTCAAGTATCTGCTTTCCTGCTGCTTCATTCTGTGCGAGGGTGACAACAGGCGTTACGCTTATGCCTTCAATACTGTAATCATAAAGCTTTACAGCACCCCCTGTACTGCCATTTTTATCTATACCCATGTTTTTGCACAGGTACTTTTTTATCTCCTCCTCAGCCTCTCCTTCCGCCTTAGGTCCGGACACAAAAAGCCCGTACTCCTCCTTAATCTTGCTGCTGTATGCTGCAAGCGCAGATTTTGCAGCACTTCTTACCGCATCCTCAACCTGCTTTCTTGCTGTACTGATTCTTGCTGCATCAATTATTATTAGTGATACAATCATCACCGGAACAAACAATATCATAAAGAATATACTTGTCTGACCCTTCTGTGATCCAAAAATCATTCCCTGCTACCTCACTTTAACAAAAACTCTTCCACTGCATCTCTTATCCCCCGTCCCATTCCGGTAAGCTTTTTCATGCCTTCGGAGGCACCTGGAAAGTCATCTTCCAGCTTATCTTTTACATCGTATATAAGGTCTGTGTTCCTTATAAATTCGGCACAGTCCTTCACTGTTGAATGTGCCCTGGCAGTAATCGTAATTTCAGGTTTCAGGCCGAACATGCTCATCAATCTGCCTGCAGGAATACTGCAATGTGTTCGTGCCTCTACCTTTACGGTACGGCAGAGCAGATGATTTTTCAGGTCAACGCTTGCTTCTGTTCCTGTTATTTCGAGAAGGCTCTTATCAATTATGCCATCTATGACGAATTCCTCAACAGAACGTTTTTTCTGTTCAGTAAGGCCGTCACTGAGCCTTCTGTAAAGCCTGACGTCTTTTTCTTTTCCGGTAAAACCTTCAAGACCGTCGTCCCAGGTTTTTGCAGCCATTGTTGCAGCATAATCAACCGTGTTCCTCACTACGAGAAACTGATACAGTATCAGTCCCAGGTGCAAAAGCAGCACCAATACGGCAATTGCTACAGGTGCTATTATGGCAGCCTCTATTGTAAACCTGCCCTCCGTACGCCGCAGCATGCCCCCCATAACGTTATCCTCCCGCTTTGCAAAATATGCCAGATCTATTTTACATTATTTTGCCGGGTTTTTAAAGAATTTTTTTAAATTTTATCGGATTTTGTCAGAAAAAAGGACCTGAAGCCTACCTGTAACCGTATCCCTTTTATGAAGGTCAAAAAGAACCAAAAAATACCCGCTGGCCACTTTTTCAAAAGTGTCGGCAACATCTATGCTAAACTCTTCAAAATGCACCCTGGTTGATATGTTTTTCAGGGCCATACCTGCATAATGCCTCAAATACCTTTTTATGTTATCTTCTTTTTTGAAAAATTTACTGCATGCCTCTTTGGAAAAAGGACTTCTTTCTCCTTTTATATGTTGGGGAATGCGCCCCGGTCCATGGCTTGCGATATAGTCAAACCTCAACAGCTCACGAGCTTTCTCACCGGCTGCTTTTCCATATTTCTTTACTATGAATTCCTGCAGCAGCACATACAGTTTTCTGTCATCAGCCGGCCTGAAAAGGTATCCGTTTTCTTCATTGTACCTGCTAAGACTCAGGAAGAATTCATACATGTCATTTTCAAGCTGCTGTGCAATATATTCAAGTACGGCCTTGAAATGTGCACGGTTAAAATATCTGTTCAGCACTTCCTCCACACCTTTTATTACTGATATATCTTCAAAACTCATGGCAGGGCCGGACAGGACTTCATAAGGCGGATAATCCCGGTACCTGTAGCCGTATGCCAATGCATCTTTCCTGACAGGTGAACCCTTAAGCATCTTAAGAAAGCCTATCTGGAGCGTGTCAGGCTTCATGTTGTAAACATCGTTAAATGAGCGGCGAAACGTCTGCATTGTTTCTTCCGGCAGTCCCGCAATCAGGTCCAGATGGAGGTGAATATTGCCTTTACTCACTATCTTTTTAACATTGTCAGCCAGCCTTTGCATATCTGTCTTTCGGTTAACCGCCAACAAGGTATCCCTGTTTGTAGACTGTACCCCTATCTCAAACTGTATAAGACCAGGAGGGGCTTTGTACAGCAGCTTGATAAGGCGGTTATCAAAAAGATCCCCGTTTGCTTCAAAATGAAAATTAATATCCGTCCTTCCTCCAAAATTCTCTATTATATACTCAAATATTGAATATGCTCTGTCGGCTCTGCAGTTGAATGTCCTGTCCACAAATTTTATCTGTCGCGGCTTGTTTTGAACAAGCAGCATCAATTCCCTCTTTACCCTCTCAAGCGGTATATATCTGACGCCTTGCTGCGCTGAAGACAGGCAGTAGGAGCATGAAAAGGGACATCCCCTGGAAGATTCATAATATATTATACGATTTTGTACGGTATCAAGAAATTCTTCCGTGAAAGCAAAAGGAAGTCTTTGAAGGTCTTGCAAAACGCTATAGCCTTCGTTTGAATAAACACTGCCTCCCTTTCTGTATACGATGCCCTGTATATCTTCCATGGCAGTGCTCCCTTGTCCTATAGCATCTATAAGCCGGGCAAACACTGCCTCGCCCTCTCCGCATACGATACAATTAATGTAAGTGTTTTGCAGCATGATATTATGCGCATCATATGAAACCTCAGGACCACCCAGTACTATAACTGTTTTGGGGCAGATCTTCTTTATGTCCGAAGCAATATGCAAAACGTAATCAATGTTCCATATATAGCATGAAAACGCAATGATATCAGCTTTTTCACGGACTATTGCAGCAAGGATCCGGTCAGTGCTGTCATTTACAGTAAATTCAAGGACAGTTGTCTGTCCCATTGTACAGCCGGCCTTAAGATACCATACTGCGGGACATGAATGAATAAACTTTGAGTTTAGTGCGACAAGCAGGATTTTCATGAAAGTATGAGCTCTCCAAAATATTCCGGCCTGTGAAAATCCGGTCTTCCATATTTAACAGGATTCCAGCAGCCGTAATGAGGAATTTCAGTACTGTCTCCACATTTGTAGAAGTTTCCTTTCATCTTAAGCCCGGTCCTTAAAAGAACACTGTTGTAATACCTGTTAATAAACTCTACAGGTATCAAGTATTCAACTGTCCAGAATCCCCTTTTTGTGTTTGTATAAGTTTGTATACCGAAAAGATTCCTGTAGTTCTCAGGATATAAAAGTTTCCTGTCATACCTGTCAGTTCCTATTCCTATCAGCATGACTCCAAGTGGATTTGTTTCAAAGTTAAAATACCGTTCATCTCCATCCGGGTCAGGGGCAATAAAGAACTCCACACAGCTGTCTGTGTAAACGTCATCATTCAGTTGCGTACACTCGGCCCGAATTTTGTCTTTTTGGACTTTGAATCTTACATACAGCTTCTGTTCTGAATACAGCACACTAAAAGCGACACACGGCCTGTATCCGCTTTTGTCCCATGGATAGCAGTCAATTTCAGCTTCAATGCCTTTCCATTCCGCAGATCCGGGAAATCCATCATTATTTATCCTTCTGATCCTGTACTCCTTCATTCTTTACTCCTTGTCTATTTCATTCCTGGCAGGTATGGAATCTGCAGCTCCGCGCCTTGATATACACAGGGCTGAAGCCGTGCAGGCTGTTTCAAGTGCCCGCCTGGCAGGCAGGCCTTCCATAATGCAGCTTAAATAATACCCGATGAAGGTATCCCCCGCCGCAGTAGTATCAACAGCTTTTGCAGGCACTGCCGGAACATGGTGCCTGGATTCATTATCAATGTATTTAACACCATCAGCTCCCATTGTCAAAACTATACGTGCGTCCTTAAATCTGTCAGCCAGTGACAGCAGTATTTTCCCCGTATCATGTTCACCTGTCAGGTCGCTTCCCTCTATTTGATTTACTATAAGGACATCAACAAGCTCAAGTGGATATGCAAGCACATCATTATTCATCGGTGCAGGGTTGAAAACAGTAACAAGTCCTTTTTGCTTTGCCGTTTTCAGTACCCTGTCTATACTGTTGATCTCATTCTGGAGCAGTACATAGTCGCCCGCATCAAAAAAACCGAGGGCAGCCTCTATCTCATCATCCATGATGGTTCTGTTTGCTCCCCCGTTGAGTATAATGCAGTTCTCTCCTTCTTTATTGACCTGAATAACCGCATGTCCTGTAACAGTATCTGAAGCTGTAACATACCTTGTATCAACACCGCACTTTTTTAGTTTTTCAACCAGCATTCCTCCGTCCCTTCCTGTCTTGCCTGCATGAAATACCTTCGCACCGGCAAGTGAGAGAGCTATTGACTGGTTGAGACCCTTGCCACCACAGAACCTGTTATACTCAATGCTGCTTAAAGTTTCGCCGGGTCTTGCAAAATGATCAACCCTGTACACATGGTCAATATTTAGAGAACCATAATTAAGTATTTTCATCTATAATACCTCCAGCCCGCAAACACTACTCTTTAAGAATAGCCTCTTTCCATACAATTGTCAATGTATAGGAAAAACCATGCGTTCATAGCATACATTTAAAAAAACAGTCATTGATTAATATTTAGGTGTATGTTATTTTTATATAGCAGTAACTATATATTTTCAGCATGGAGGATACAACACATGTATTTAACAGGTAATATAAGGGTTAAGGCCGTACTTCCGGAACAATTGTCAAGACTTGAGGACATAGCATACAATATGTGGTGGTCATGGAATTCCTGTGCTACCGATCTGTTCAAGGAGATAGACCCTGACCTTTGGTCAAAGCTTAATCGTAATCCTGTACGCTTTCTACAGGAAATAAGCCAGCAAAGTCTGGCTGAAAAGGTGCAGGATAATGATTTCATGGAGAAGTACCACTCTGTTATAGACCTGTATGACAAATACATGAACAGCAGCAATACATGGTTGGAAAAAACATATCCCGGTAAGAATAACAGGTTAACTGCTTATTTTTCAGCCGAATTCGGACTGCATGAGGTCCTGCCCATCTACTCGGGCGGACTTGGAGTGCTTTCCGGAGACCACTGCAAATCGGCAAGTGACCTGGGTATACCCTTTGTTGCCATAGGCCTTTTCTATAAGCAGGGGTATTTCAGCCAGAGAATAAACCATGACGGATGGCAGGAAACAGTTTTCAGCAGTCTTAATCCCTCACAGCTTCCTATCCTTCCGATAACAGATGAAAACGGCGAAAGGATACTTATAAGTGTTGACCTTCCCGGAAGAAAACTGTATGCACAGGTCTGGAAGGTGCAGATAGGGAGGGTAACCCTCTACCTCATGGATGCTGATCTGCACATAAACAGTTCGGCCGACCGTTCAATAACATCAAGGCTTTACGGCGGAGATCAGGAAACACGTATACAGCAGGAGATACTTCTGGGGATAGGGGGTTTGAGGGTTCTTGACATTCTTGGAATCAAACCTGACATATACCATATGAATGAAGGCCATTCAGCATTTATCGGGCTTGAACTTCTAAGAAAACTGGTAAGTGAAAATTCGCTTTCTTTTGAAGAAGCCATGGAAGTTTCCCTTTCATCACTGGTTTTTACTACCCATACACCTGTGCCTGCAGGGAGCGATGTCTTCCCCTTCCATATGATGGATAAGTATTTTGACGGTTTTTGGAACGGCATGGGTACCAACCGTGATACATTCATGAAGCTCGGTTCAAAGGATTCCGGCAGCCATGAATTCAATATGACGGTGCTTGCCATGAAACTTGCCGGAAGAAGAAACGGTGTAAGTGAACTCCATGGCGCAGTTACCCGGAATATTTTTCATGACTTGTGGAAAGACATCCCGGAAGAGGAAGTACCGGTTACACATATTACAAACGGGGTTCACACCTTGAGCTGGGTTTCCAAAAGCTTTGAAGCCCTCTTTAACAGCTTTCTGAATGAGAATTGGAAGCAAAAACTCTATGACAGGCAAACATGGCAGCAAGTACACAGCATACCTGACAGTCAACTCTGGGAAGAACACTGCAGACTCAAGAAAAACATGATCGAATACATACGTGAAAGAATAAGAGAACAGAAATCAAAAAATGGTGAGTCGCCTGAAAGCATCCGTGAAGTCGATACCTGGCTGGACCCGGCATGTCTTACCATAGGATTTGCAAGACGGTTTGCAACATATAAAAGGGCTGACCTTATTTTCAGGGATATGGAAAGGATAAAGAGCATACTTAATAATTCCGACAGACCTGTACAGATAATATTCGCAGGTAAGGCACATCCTGCAGACAGGCCGGCTCATGAGATAATAAAAAAGATTCATGATATCTCTCATCAGGGGGAATTCAAGGATAGAGTTATGCTTATAGAAAACTATAATATGGCACTGGCCAGACAACTGGTTTCAGGAGTAGACATTTGGCTGAACAACCCAAGAAGGCCTCTGGAAGCAAGCGGAACAAGCGGACAGAAAGTATGCATAAACGGCATCATGAATCTAAGTGTGCTTGACGGATGGTGGTGTGAAGGATATAACGGCCGCAACGGCTGGACTGTAGGTGATGATACTTTTTACTCAAATGAATACACCCAGGACAATGCAGACAGCAAATCTATCTATGATACGCTCGAAAATCAGATAATACCCCTTTATTACAGAAGAAATGAATCGGGCATACCGGAGGGATGGGTAGCTGTAATGAAGGAATCTATTGCAAGTATCACATGGCAGTACAGTACGCACAGAATGCTGCAGGACTATTTTGAAGAACTGTATCTGCCTTCCATACAACGTATGGACAGAATGTATGAAACAAACTATGATTTTGCAAGCCAGCTTGCAAAATGGAAATCTGAAATCGTTAAAGCCTGGCCTGGAATCAGGATATATGCAGACAATACTTCAAACAGCTTAAAGCCATTTGAAACGGTTTCAACAAAGCCAATTCAGCTCAGCGTATATGTTGATACAGGTGGCATCAATCCTGATGATTTCAGTGTTGAGGTGTATTATGGCATACCAGGAAAGAATGGAATAATCCGTGAACCCAACATTAAATCCCTGATGCCGGTCGAAAAGACAGGTGAATCATCCTACAGGTATTCAACCGACATAATACTTGTTGACGGAGGAGACTACATATATACCTTCAGAGCTATACCCAAAAATGAAAACCTTATCAACAGATTCAACATGGGCTTGATTAGATGGGTTGAAGAGTAATACGGGTGCGATTAAAAGGGTACTATATTGGCAGTAGTGCCATAGAAAGCGGCAATAAAATGGTTATTCAACAACGGATGAAACAGTCCGGGATGAGATGGAGCATATCAGGGGGGCAGTATATAGCAGCACTAAGGGCTAAATATGCAAGTAATCAATGGAATATTGTTAAGAAAGCAATTGGTCAATAACAAAATTAAAATATGTATAATATGTATATTGAACCATTACATGTTACAAAAATAAAATGTGCACCCCTCGTATTGACAATGTATTGACATTATTGCTGAGCCGTAGTATAATGTTAGCGGTGTATCCAGTTATACTTTACTAAAGTATTAAACGGTTTTCTGCATAAAATTGATTACTGCTTACGGAGAATTTCGATGAAATTTGAATGGGACAATAACAAAAATGAAATTAATAAGAATAAACATGGGATATCATTTGAGGAAGCAAAACACATATTTGATGATCCGCTACATATTGCCATACTGGATGAAAGATTCAACTATTTAGAAGAGAGGTGGATTTCAATTGGTCAAACACTTGGACATAAAGTTGTTGTAGCGGCACATTTGTACTTTGATAAGGATGGTGAAGAAACCATTCGAATTATTTCGGCAAGGTACGCTACCTCTCATGAAAGGAGACAATATGAAGGAAAATAGGGATGATTTTTTGTTAGAAGATGAATATGATTTTTCAAATGGAGTTCGTAGCCGGTTTTATACTCCTAAGAAGAAATCAACAACGATAAGGCTGGATGATGATATTATTCTGTATTTTAAAAAAATTGCAGGTGAAGAGAAGGTTGGGTACCAGACCTTATTAAATTCAGCTTTAAGGGATTACATCCGTAAACATACGGTAAACAAACAGTAGTTATTCATATCAACATCAATCATGGGATTTTTAATATTGACACCACCTGCCGAAATGTGATAGATTAGAATCGGTTAAAAGGGAGTAGCTTAAAATGTGTGAAGCCAACAGCCGGCATACTACAGTGTCTGGTTTTACACCCCTTTAGGGAAGCAAGACTTTTAACGTATAGAATACGTTAAAGGTCTTTTTTAATGTGGGGCGATATCAGTTTGAATAGCTTGGAGGGGAAGCATAAATGGAAAACAGTAATCAGATTCAGCGGAAATACCATATACTTGAGGCAGAAGAAACTCTTAGGTTGTTGAAAACTGAGAAGGAAGGCCTTTCAAAGGAAGAAGCTGAAAGAAGGCTTCAAAGATACGGACCAAATAAACTTGAAGAAGGCAAAAAGCGCTCTGTTGCAGTTATGCTGTTTGAACAGTTTAAAAACGTAATGGTCATAATCCTCATAGTTGCAGCACTGATTTCCGGATTCCTTAATGAGCTTGCCGATACTGCAATAATAATGGCAATCGTTATGATTAATGCTGTGCTTGGGGTGATTCAGGAAAGCAAGGCAGAAAAAGCACTTGAAGCATTAAAAAGCATGGCATCACCCAAAGCAAAGATAAAACGTAACGGAAAGGTTGAAATGGTTGATTCGGGCAGTATTGTACCCGGTGACATAGTGCTTCTTGAAGCAGGAGATTATGTTCCTGCAGATATGAGGCTTGTTGAGGCCATAAACCTCAAGGCTGAAGAGGCTGCTCTTACCGGCGAATCAGAACCGGTACTTAAAACCACAGACCCTCTGGATGATAAAAATACTGTTATCGGAGACCGCATAAACATGGCGTATTCTGGAAGCAGTATCTCCTACGGCAGAGGCAGCGGGGTTGTAACTTCCACAGGTATGTCAACGGAAGTGGGAAACATTGCAGGATATCTGAGTGAAACCGACAACGAAAAAACCCCACTGCAGTTAAAACTTGAAGAGCTTGCAAAATACCTGACTGTAGCAATAGTATTTGTAGCTGCTGTGATATTTGCAGCAGGCATCATTCAGGGCAGGAGTTATTTTGATATGTTTCTTACCGCAGTAAGCCTTGCAGTTGCTGCCATACCGGAAGGAATGCCTGCTATTGTGACAATTGTTCTTGCGCTGGGAGTACAGAAGATGTCAAAACGCAAAGCAATCATAAGAAGGCTGCCGGCTGTCGAAACGCTGGGAAGCACTCAGATAATCTGTTCGGACAAAACCGGAACGCTTACACAGAACAAGATGTCTGTGAGGGAAATACTTGTAGGTGAAAAACACATTAAATCAGGAAGAACAACTGGTCAGGAAACAGGATTTAAAAACCTTTTACATATAATGTCGCTTTGCAATGATACCCGGCTGACAGTTGATAAATCAGGTTCATTTAATACAATGGGGGACCCAACCGAAACCGCGCTTGTAGATTATGCCTTTGAAAACGGTATTGATAAAAACCGGCTTGAATCGGAAATGGAACGCAGATTTGAAATACCTTTTGATTCCGACAGAAAGCTGATGTCTACAATAAACATAACTGGTAGTTCATTCAGGGTGCATACAAAGGGAGCACCTGACATATTGCTGGACAGGTGCAGTATGATACTCACAGATGAGGGTGTAAAACCACTTAGCGAGGAATACATTAAAACAATTAACAACTTTTATGGTAAAATGGCTGCCAGGGCATTAAGGATTTTAGCCTTTGCATACAAAGACCTTGAATCAGCACCTCCTGTCGAAGATATTACAAGTGATAAGATAGAAAACGGACTGATTTTTGCAGGCCTTGTCGGGATGATCGACCCTCCCAGGGAGGAGGCCTTTGATGCTGTTCAAACATGCAAAAATGCAGGCATAAGGCCTATTATGATAACCGGAGACCACCGTGATACTGCAGCAGCCATTGCACGAGACCTTGAAATCATCCATGATGAAAGTGAGGTTCTTACAGGTATTGAGCTTGACGAAATAGGAGATGAAGATTTTATAAGGGATGTCCACAAGTACTCTGTATATGCAAGGGTATCTCCTGAACACAAGGTCAGGATCGTAAAGGCATGGAAGAC
>CAYYGK010000046.1:0-15270 GCA_964471145.1 uncultured Eubacteriales bacterium
AGTAAAAGAAAGGAATGAAAACATTATGGTTAGTATTATACTTATGCGGATAAGTTTGTTAATATTTATATCAACATCATACGGGAAGATACGTATTGTATCGCCGTATACCTCCCCTTTTGACATAATCGGTCCCATTGTGACAAGGTCTCCTGAAATGCTTGCGCCTTCGGAGATTGCAGTCTGCCCGAAAAACACAACAACATTGCCTTCAATTTTTGAATCTATTACCGCATTACCAAAAATGATAACCAGGTCACCTGTCAGTCCGTGTTTAACAGATGCATCGCCCAGAATACATACCGTATCTGTATCAGCATCCGGTTCAAGAATGATATCCTCAAAAAGTAGCACCCTGACACCCTCATCAGATATCAGTGATACGGCCATGCAGTGTGCAGTACAAGCCGGTAAAATCAGAACCAGTGCAAGAATGACAGCTGCTGCAGTTTTTTTCATCCTGCTCCCTCCCTGCCGTATTTGCGCATGGTGTTTTTGAGTGTGTCATAAAGCAGCACAAACACTGCGGCAATGCCGAAGATAACATGAAAGTAGCTGTCTGCCAGTGCCCTGCCTGCATTCGTGATTATTACAGTCATTCTCACCGCCAGTGAGATCATTCTACCCGCAAACTCCAGCGTACCTGACAGCAGCACCGATGTAAAGCCCACACCGGGAATTAATGCCTCAGGACAGGCTGTAAACAAAGTAATACCAGCAATAAAAATTAAGGCACCGCAATTGTATAAGGCAGCAATCAAAAAGCCCTTCCTTTCCCTTTTTTTGTTCTCAATCCGGGCTATCCTGTTCATCACATCCGTCTCAAACCCTGCAGGGGGGCTTTGGGCCTGGCTGCGAGGCATTTCCTTGAAAAACTTATCCATAGCATAAAATTCATGCCTGCATTTGGGGCACGTTTTAAGGTGCGACTTTAATTGTGTGTCTGCTTTTTTATCAAGCAGTCCGTCAAAATACCGTATGATGCTGTCCCGGGACGACCTGCAGTTCATAGGGCTTCCTCCCTTCTTAGAGGCAGCAGTTTCCTGCGGAGCATATGCCTCGCCCTGTAAATCCTGTTTTTGACTATGCTCATGGGCTGCCTGAGCTGTTCTGAAATCTCCTGGTATGATAAACCCTTGCTGTGAAAAAGTACTATCGGCTCCCTGTACTTCTTTGGAAGCTCATTTATGGCATCAGAAATCATCTTTCGCTTTTCCATGTCAATTACCGCTGATTCGGGGGTAAAACGGTCATCAGCCATAATCTCTATCTCTTCAACCGGCACCGTATCAACTCTTTTTTTGCGGAGCAGGTCCAGGCAGTAGTTGGTTGATATACTTGCCACCCATGTGGAAAAACGGTATTCGGGATTGTACCTTGAAAGTGAACGGTAAACCCTTATAAATATCTCCTGTGAAGCGTCATAAACATCCTGCCTGTCCCTTAAGTACCTGAGCACAATACTGTAGACAAGCTTCTTATACCTTTTGACCAGTTCCTCAAAAAAGCCGGTGTGGCCCTCAAGGCATTTACGGACAAGCCTGCTGTCTGACATCTCCAGGACCCATTCACCTCCATACATGTCATGATGCAATTTACCTCACTAAAATAATTATACGATATGTATCCGTTTTTGTCTTACTTTCCTATTGATCTTTTTTGCCGAATGACATTGCCATTCTGGCAAACTTTCGAAGCTTGCGGTCAACAAGGCAGTTTATGGTCCCCTGTGGATATTTGCCGTCATTCTTTCTTGCCCCGGCCTTCATTCCTGTCAGTATTTCAATACCTTCATCTATAGTTTTGACTGCATATATGTGGAACTTTCCTTCTTTTACGGCTTCAATCACTTCATCCGTGAGTACAAGGTTGCGGATATTCTGAACCGGAATCAGCACTCCGTGCTGCCCAGTCAGTCCCCTGTATTTGCACAGTTCAAAATAACCTTCTATCTTGTCGTTTACTCCACCTATCGGCTGAACTTCTCCCTTCTGGTTGACAGAACCTGTAACCGCAATGCCCTGTTTTATCGGCACCCCGGACAAGCTTGACAGAATCGCATACAACTCGGCACATGAAGCGCTGTCTCCCTCTATTCCCCCATACGTCTGCTCAAATGTGAGGCTGGCAGTAAGTGTCAGGGGAACCTCCTGGGCATACTTGTGCCCGATATACCCGCCAAGTATCAATACTCCCTTGGAATGAAGCTTTCCGCTTAACTCTATCTCCCTTTCAATATTCACTATTCCCTTTTCACCTATATAGGTAGCAGCAGTTATCCTTGAAGGCTTACCAAATGAATAATCTCCCGTATCCAGCACCGACAAGCCGTTTATCTGTCCTATCACATCTCCGTCAGTATCAATTATAATAGTGCCGTCCTGGAGAAGCTCCTGTATTTTCCGGTCATATTTATCCGACCTGTACTTTTTCTTCATTATTGCCTTTTCCACATGTGCCCGGCTTACAACACTGCTTCCTTCAAAATTCGCCCATGTGCATGCTTCAGCCAGAATCTCCGCAATCTCGCTGAACCTGGTCACAAGCTTGTATTTATGTTCTGCAAGCCTTGAACTGTATTCGACAACCCTTGCAACACCTGACCTGTCAAAATGTATGGTCTTCTCCCTGCTGCAGAATCCTGCAATAAATACCGCAAGCTTCTGTACATTCTGCTTGTTTCTATCCATTACGGTATCAAAATCCACCTTGATCTTGAAAAGCTTTTTAAAGTCCTCATCATAGTGGTAAAGAAGCTGGTAGATATATTCGTTTCCCACAAGTATGACTTTGAGGTTAACCGGTATGGGTTCCGGTTTAAGCGTTGCATATGAAACCAGAGAGAGCTGCTCTCTCATGTTTCCAACATGTATTTCCCTTGTTTTAAGTACCCTCTTAAGTGCATCCCATGACTGGTAATTGCTGAGTACATCCTTTGCCTGGAGCACAAGATAACCGCCATTGGCACTGTGTATCAATCCCTCCTTGATCATACTGTAGCTTGTTGTGAGTGTTCCAAGATGGTTCTCATATTCTGTTCTTCCAAGCAGCTTGAAATATGTCGGATTAAAATCAACAATAACCGGCGCCCCTTCAAGGCCGCTGTTGTCAACAAGGAGATTTACCCTGTATTTGTCTGTAATGGATTTATCGGTTTCCAGCCAGGGAAGTACCAGCTTTTTCCTGGAATCATCCTCATCCTCCTTGAACTCGTTAAGGTTGTCAAGCACATCATCCCTGATGCTGTGTAGAAAACTGACTATCTTCTCATTGCCTTTGTATTTTTCAAGAAGCATGTCCATTGTAGTACTCACAGCAGACATTACGAGGCTGTTCTCCCAGCTTCCTATGTCCTTTTCAATATCCCTGTCAATATTCTTGATCTTTCTTATAATATCTATTGTTTCGCTCTGCAATTCCCTTGACTTTTCACTTATCTCTTTTTTTTTCGCGGATTCAAGCTTTTCATATTCTTCTTCATTGAACTCCTTGTCTTCCATTATTGGTATAAAATAAATCCCGCTTCCCGATGCCTTGACTTTAAAGCCCTTTTTTTCTGCGTCCTTCTCAAGCTTTTCCAGCATTTCACTGCGTTTTTTCTGATATTCCCGTATCTTCTCAGCTTTGCCCTTTTCGTATTCCTCGCTTTCAAAAACCCTGGGTATCTGTGTTTTAAGCAAATCTACCAACTCGTCTATGTCATGCTTGAATTCCCTGCCCTTTCCTGCAGAAACATTTACTGCAATAGGCTCATTAGGTTTTTCAAAGTTGTAAACATAGCACCAGTCATCCGGCGTTTGTTCCTCCCTGGCCTTTTTATTGGTACAACTGCGTGCATAAGTTGTCTTCCCGGTCCCGGTGGAACCGGACATGTATATGTTATATCCTTTCATACGGATTCTGAGTCCGAAGTCCATTGCATCCGAAGCACGCTGCTGTCCAATAATTCCGTCATCAAAACTGATTTTGGAAGTGTCCTTGAATTTAAACTGCTTCTTATCACATTTGTTATTTAATTCCTGATGGCCTATCTCCCTGCGGTGTGCCATAATTGTTCCCCCCGGTTCATAGTTTTCCCAGCGTGTCTCTGGACAGCCACATTACATAAGCGTCCTCACACCCATAGTATTGCTTTCTTATTCCCTTTATAACAAAGCCCTCATTCCTGTACAAGGTGAGTGCAGCATCATTGCGTGTGCCGGCTTCCAGCGTAACTTCTTTTATGCCATTGCTCCAGGCATAATCAAGCAGTTTTTCAAGAAGCCTTCTTCCTATGCCTCTTCTCCGGTATCCGGGGTGTACCGCAATATTCATTATATGGCCCTCATCTACTACACGCCATATTCCGGCATATCCCTGCACCAGGCCTCCCTCCGATACGGCTGCAAAATAGGTCGCCAGCCTGTTTTGCAGTATTTCACTCTCGAACGACTCCCTCTTCCAGGGTTTTGAAAAACTGAGTCTCTCAATCTCCACTATACAGTCTATATGCTCTTTTCGTGCAGGCTCTATGCTTATGCCTTCTGTTTGTTTCGTTTGTCATATTCCCTTTCCGCCTGAGGCTTCCTAAGGTAAAACGGCACCATGTTAAAACATGACTGCAAATCACCGCTTTCAGCCTTAAGCCAGGCAAGGTGTGCAACGGAAGAAGCCCTGTTCATCAACAGGTTATGCGGCGGGAACTTGGCTCTCCCGCCAAGCTGCTCTTCAAAATAAGCCCTGTGAATATATGCTGCATTCCCCGTAAATACAACATCCTCCCCACGGTCAATCAGAATCCTGGCAAGTTCTTCAATATGCACGCCCATATACTCACTGTCCCTTTCTGGCACACCCTTCTTTTTCATTACATAAACTGCAGTGTATACCTGATTGTTGCGGGCGTCAATTACAGGACAGACAATTCCTTTGTGAAGAGGCACATTGAAAGCAAGCACGTCAAGCGAAGGTACAGATACTACCGGCCTTCCTGCAGCATATGCCATGGACTTTATTGTCGTAATACCTATCCTCAGCCCTGTAAATGAGCCTGGCCCTGAAGATGCTGCAAACACATCAATGTCTATAGGCTTAAGAGACAAGTCTTTTAAAAGCATTGCCGTCACAGGCATCAGTTTAACCGAATGTTTTTTTCCATGGTTAAGTATATACTCCGCCAGAACCCTGTCGTCCTGTGTTACGGCAACTGCAGCTACATCTGAAGAAGTATCAAGTGCCAGTAATCTCAACCGGACACCTCCAGCCTTTTTTTGAATTCATGTTCAAGCTCAGACAATCCGAACTTTATCTCCATAGCCCTTGAGTTTTCGTGTTCCCCTCCGGTTATTAATATATGTATGTGACACGAGGGAAGTAATTCCCTCACCCTTTCAGCCCATTCAACCACCAGTACACCCGAACCGTCAAGGCATTCTTCCACTCCTGTATCGTAAAACTCCCCGGGCTCATTAAGCCTGTATGCATCAAAATGATAAAGGGTTTTTGCATCATGATATTCCTTTACCAGCGTAAATGTCGGGCTGGTAATGCACTCCCTTATACCCAGCCCCTTTGCCAGGCCTTTTGCAAATACAGTTTTGCCCGAACCCAATTCTCCTGAGAGGCAGACCGTTTCGGTACCCTTAAGACAGCTTCCCAGTATTTCTGCTGTCCTTAAGGTCTGCTGTATGGAATAAGTCGTTACTCTCACCAGAGTGCAGTCACACCTGCTTTCCGTTAATTATGGTTTTTACCACACTGGTCCTTAATTCAAACGGGTGTCCGTCCAGTATAATAATATCGGCATCCTTCCCCGTCTCTATACTTCCCACCCTGTCATCTATGCCTGCAATCTCTGCGGCATTTATGGTTATAGCCTTAAGAGCCTCATTCTCATCCATTCCCTCTTTTACCGCCAGAGCTGCACAAAGGCTCAGATACTGTATAGGTATTACAGGGTGGTCTGTCATTATGGCCACCTTCACCCCTGCCTTTGAAAGTATTCCGGGAGCTTTCATACTGAGGTTCTTAAGCTCTATCTTGGACCTTTCTGACATCAGCGGCCCTACTATGGCGCTTACTCCCTCTGATATAAGTATATCCTTTATCAGATGACCCTCGGTACAGTGTTCAATTGTCAGTCTGATGCCAAATTCCCTTGCAACCCTTATAGCCGTGAGTATATCATCCGCCCGGTGTGCATGTGCCTTGACCGGGATATCACCATCCAGTACGCCCAGAAGTGACTCAAGCTTCATATCATAGTCAGGACGGTCGTTGTTTTCGCTGTCCCTTTCGTAATCCTCCAGCTGCCTCTTGTATTCCTTTGCCTTTATCAGGTTCTCCCTCAACACTGCAGCAGTTCCCATCCTTGTGGTAGGCATCTGTCTTTTTTCGCCGTACACTGTTTTGGGGTTTTCTCCGAATGCCACCTTCATTGCCACCGGCTCTTTTACTACCATTTCCTCTATCCTGCTGCCGGCGGTCTTTACCGCTGCAAACTGTCCTCCTATTACATTCGCACTTCCCGGTCCGGTTACAACCGTTGTAACGCCGGCTTTTCTTGCGTCCTCAAATCCCCTGTCCATATGGTATATACCGTCAATAGCCCTCAGATGAGGGGTGACCGGGTCTGTCATCTCATTTCCGTCTTCTCCTTCAAACCCCATTGAGTCATCAAAAAGACCCAGGTGGCAGTGAGCATCTATATACCCCGGCAAAACGTAATTCCCCTGTGCATCAATAACCTCAGAGTCATGCAATCTGCCGGTTTCTGCACACGACATCTTCCCAATACCTGTTATTTTACCATTGCTTATGGATATGTATCCGTTCTCAAAACACTTACCTGCCATTGTCATGACATGTGCGTTCTTTATTAACACATATGCTCCCCCTGTCTATTTCAAGTCCTGATAATTGTAATACAAAATTGTTTTTCAGGCAACAAAAAAACACCCCGGGGGGTGTTTTTTTCGTGTTACCTCTTGGAAAACTGTGGAGCCCGTCTGGCCTTTTTTAAGCCGTATTTCTTTCTTTCCTTCATCCTTGGATCCCTTGTAAGGTAACCGGCTTTTTTAAGTACAGGCCTGTAATCTTCATCCGCCTTCAGCAAGGCTCTTGCTATGCCGTGTCTTATGGCTCCCGCCTGTCCGGTAAAACCGCCTCCGGTCACTTTCCCAACAACATCAAACTTGCCCATTGTATCGGTTGCAGCCAGCGGCTGCCTTACAATTACCTTGAGGGTCTCAAGTCCGAAATAGTCATCTATAGACCTTTTGTTTATTGTAATATTCCCATTACCAGGAACCAGCCTTATCCTTGCAACAGCCTTTTTCCTTCTCCCTGTGCCGTAATACTGTAATTTCGCCATATTTTTCTAAGTCCCTCCCCGCAACTACACGTTTATTTCAAGTTCTTCAGGCTTCTGCGCCTGGTGCTTATGTTCCGGTCCCCTGTATATCTTGAGCTTTTTTGCCATGGCCCGGCCCAATGAGTTCTTTGGCAGCATTCCCTTTACGGCCAGCTCGACAGCCTTTTCAGGTTTCTTGTCCATCAGTTCCCTGTATTTCATCTCTTTCATTCCTCCCGGATAGCCCGAATGGCGCCTGTAATACTTATTGTCCAGTTTCTTCCCGGTCAGAATCACCTTTTCGGCATTTACCACTATCACATGGTCCCCGGTGTCAACATGAGGCGTAAACCGGGGCTTGTTTTTACCCCTCAGTATTTTGGCAATTTCGCTTGCAATCCTTCCCAGCGGTTTGCCATCAGCATTAACAATATACCATTTTCTCTCTATGTCTCCCGGCTTTGCCATATATGTCTTCATTTATGATACAACCTCCCTGTTACTCTTGAAGCAGTAATATGCGGGCAGCAACGGCTGTTTAACGTCTGCGCCCCCGCAGCACTCTAACATTTTAATACAGCCTTAAAAAGCTGTCAAGTAAATTTGAGAATTAATTTAATTTACCTTTGGTTTTCTTGGACATGTTAATATATGTTCAAAATATCTCGGGAATAGTCACTTTCGACAACAAAATTAATAATATACCTCAATCAGGCACAGGCCATGTGCCGGAGCGGTTTTCCCTGCCCTTGCCCTTTCAGATGACTCAATTATGCAGGGCATATCATCAGCGCTTATCCTGCCGGTGCCTGTTTCTACAAGAGTTCCGGCTATTATCCTTACCATATTATAAAGGAATCCGTCAGCTGCAATATCAAAGAGTACAAGTCCTCCCCTCCTCTCAATTGAAGTGCCGGTAACAGTCCTTACTGTGTTTTCAACGCTGCTTCCACTGGACATAAACGTACCAAAGTCATGTGTTCCCTGCAGGTATTCCACTGCTTTTCCCATTGCTGGAAGGTCAAGGCTGTGAGGCACATGCCAGGCCCTGTTTCTCATAAGAGCCGGCCTGTGCTCTTCATTGAATATGATATATCTGTACTTTTTCCCTCTTGAGTCATACCTGGAATGAAACGACATATCAGCCTCTTCCGAACACCTTATCACTATGTCCTCAGGCAGTAAACCGTTAAGTGCACAGGCAAACCTGCCGGACGGTATGTCGGAGGATGTATGGAAATTTGCAACCTGTCCCAGCGCATGCACACCTGCATCAGTCCTGCCGGAAGCATAAATGCGGGATTTTTCACCAGTAAGCTCAAAAACGGCCTCTTCAATAACATCCTGAACAGCCAGTGCATTTTTCTGGCTCTGCCATCCATGATAGGCTGTTCCATCATATTCTATTATCAGCCTGATGTTTCTCATCCCTGCTCCTGCCTCAGCCGGCTGTATTCCTGCCAAGCATGGCTGCTCCTATTATACCTGCATCATTGCCCATCTGTGCTGCCTTTATCTGTGTAGCAGGCTCTGACTTGAAATACACACCCTTTTGAACCAGCTTACGTAATGGGGAAAGCAGGTTTTCACCCTCCCTGCTTATTCCTCCCCCTATGACAACAACCTCCGGTGCAAAAATATTGATTATATTTATAATGCCTTCCGAAAGGTACTCAATATATTTATTGACAATTTTCCTTCCGGTCTCATCCCCTTCCCGGGCCGCATCAAAAGATGTTTTGGCAGTTATTTTCCGTAAATCCCCTCCGGTAATAGTATTTATAACAGAAGATGGATTTTTTTTTGCGGCATGTACTGTCTGCCTTATGAGGGCGGTAGCCGAGGCATGTGCCTCCCAGCACCCCCTTCTGCCGCATGTGCATTCATCCCCTTCGTGCATTATTACCATGTGACCTAATTCTGATGCAGAACCGTTAAACCCGCTGTACACCCTGCCGCCTATAACAACTCCTCCTCCAATTCCAGTTCCCAGGGTAATGGTTACAGAGTGTTCCGCATCCCGGGCAGCCCCGCATATGCTTTCTGCAAGAGCGGCACAGTTGGCATCGTTGCCCAGCTCAACCTGCAGGTCTATATGCTTTTGCATCTCCTGTCTCAACGGCACATCGTTAAAATGGGGAAAGTTGTTGGCATATATGAGCACTCCCTTTTCATTATTTACTGTTCCAGGACTGCCGATACCCAGACACCTGATGTCATCAGTGCCAACCCCGTAACTGTCCATTACTCTAAGAGCCAGGCCTGCCATATCCTTTACTATCTCACTGTACTGCCGTTCCTTCCCGGCAGGTATTGTATCCTTTGATACCATCTGCCCTTTTTCATCCACCAGTCCGGCAGCTATCTTTGTGCCCCCAAGGTCAATACCCAAATAATACATATCCAACCCCCTCAACTACTTATAGCAGCTTCAATTTAGAGAAATCAATATTGCCCTCTCTGTCCAAAATCTCTTCTCTGGCGTGTACATACTCAATCCTGCCGGCAAACATCTCATGCGAACCGGTTACAATGGAACCCACCACCCTGCATTCCATGTTTACCGGACAGTCGTCAAGAACAGGGGCATTGATTTTTACCGCTTCACTCGTTTTCACATTCATTTTCGCAAGCTTGTCCCCATCCCGCCCGCTGTGACTTCCAAGGTAGTCAAACACTTCCTTGTAGCTCTCCTCCACAAGGTTGACCACAAAACACCCTGTGTCTTTTATCATCCTGTACGAAAAACGGGAAGGCACTATTCCCACCATTACCATTGGCGGATTAAAGCTGCAGTTGCAGCAGTAAGCCACTGCCAGTGCATTGTCCCTGCCGTCTGTACCCCTGCATGATACCAGCACTGCCGGTGCAGGTTTAAGGCACGGTTTGATGTTAGCTTCTTTTTTATCCATTAATATCCTTCTTTCATTTATTATTCTGGCATTGATGACCGTCTTTCAATACCATTAACTCCTAATCAGTTGCCACCATATCACCGGTGCAGCATATATGGCAGCGCTCACCAAAGACCCTCTTCATCTCACACATTGCATTAAAACCTGTGCAGTGCAGCGGTACAAGCTTCTTGATATTCATATCAAGCATGTGTTTTATGCTGCTGTCAAGCCGGCTGCGGCTGATATTATCCATGTGCATCCCCGCAACCAGCAGTTTAATTGTGCTGTCAGGATAGGTCTTTCTTACATATTCAAGGCAGTTTACAATCCCGGGATGGCTGCACCCTGAAAAAACCGCAATACCTCCATCCACTTCCACAATAAGCACCTGTTCGTCAATTATCAGGTCATGCTCAAGCCTGCCCTCCCGCTCTACCCGGAAGTCTGCAGGCACCCTTTCAAATGATGTCACACGGGGTATCTCCCCTGACACTGCTATACCGCTTTCAATTTCAACAGTTTCCCTGTTTCTTACCAGTCTGTCCCTTATCCAGGGCTTCATTTCCCAGGGTACTCCTACATCACGTTCAGGCTCGCTATCTCCGGCATCTGCAGTTTTTCTTAAAAATGCATCGGGATGTATATAAATGCCTTTAACACTGTCCAACTCCGGGAAGAATTCAAGCCCTCCGGCATGGTCATAATGCCCATGGCTGATTACTATATATTCTGCAGACTCAATATCAATGCCCATTGCTTTAGAATTATGCATATACACATCAGTCTGCCCCGTGTCAAACAAAATCTTTTTTTTACCTGTATCTATCCACAGTGAAAGACCATGTTCTGCAAGAAGCCCACGCCTTCTGACCCTGTTCTCTGCGAGAATATGTACCTTCATTGTAATCCACTCCAAAAAGCGTAAAAATATATTATAAACTGTATCACCAGGTATAATTCTTTGTCAATAATATGATGATATCCTTCAAATAAATAATGATTTTTCATTGCATTGTAATTATGACTATTAGCATGCTCAATGCCGTACCTGATATTTTTTTGATTGTTAAAGCCTTCATTTACGTCTGATTTTTACCACCCTTTAGGGATGCTTAAGTGTTATGTCATGTTCACCTGCGGTACGAAGGAGTATATCTTTGTTTTCGTATTGCCAGGTAATTCTTATTCCCATGTTTACACTACATTCAAATATATCTTTACCCCCTTTTATCTTCTTTGTTCTCAATGAAGGATGCATTGGATTACTCTTCATTATAACTATTTTTTCTTTAACAATCTTCTGAATCTGCTGAGAGAGTTTCTTGTAATCCTTCTTAAACCGGTTTGTGTATAATATCTCCATGGTTACTCCGAATCCAATTGAGAAAACAAATCATTAGTATCTTTTGCTCTATATACTCTACCTGTTTTAATATCTTCGTCAGCTTCCTTCTCCTTATCCTGCCATTCCTTTGACCAAAACCATGCTTGTGACCTATCAATTATTAAAACAGGTTTTATTACAATTTTATCTCCTTCCAAGGTGATATCTAAATTATCTCCAGTATTAAGCTTTAGCTTTTTCACTACATCAGATGGCAATGTTATTTGAGAACGTCCTCTTAATTTTGTAATCATGTATAACCCTCCACACTTTGTATGAATTTCTTACATTCTTATTATATCAAACAACATAGGATGTATGCAACAAAAATTTCATCGAGCGACCCTGCGAGGCATTTATAAATTTCCGATAACGTTTTGCGTTCACAACGTCTGCGAACCCTAGATAGCTCCTATCTTGGTGAGCAGATATGGTGCTGGCTGCCTCTATCTATATTCTACCAATACCATTCAGAGCCAGCAACCTTTATGGGAACGCATTGTTATGTTTAGTACCCAGCGACTATGGTTTATTCTTGTTAACTACCACGCTTTAGCGCCTAACCATTTTCCCCATGGCAGAAGCAATAATTATGAGCTTGCATATAGAATATATGAAGAAGATGGACATATGGTTGTTGTGATCCTCGCCGGAACACGAGAAAACTTTTACAATCAACTGAAAAGTATATGAAGTAACACCATTAAGCTCAGAAATACAAGCAATCCGACACGCTTGTTTCCATATGTAAATCACAGATTTTGGTCGGGGCGACAGGATTTGAACCTGCGACCCCATCGTCCCGAACGATGTGCGCTACCAAACTGCGCTACGCCCCGACTTGGCATTTTGTATTATAGCATATGCCATGCTCAGTTGCAATCAAAAATAACCCGTTATTATGCTGCCAGCATAACAAAACCTTAAAAAATTGTATATAATTGCAGCAAACTATACATATGAAGTGTCATTTTTACCAACAGATACAAGGAAAGCTGCAGTATTGCATTTAAAAAGCATGGATTTGACGTGGCTGTATGACAAAAAATAGCTTAATCATGGATGAAAAACTTACGTATGCTCTGTAAGATATTCTTCCAGTCATCACATGTTTTTGTATCACAGATAAGCATCTCCTTATAGAAAGATGCACAGATTGTGCCGTCCTTTTGAACCTCAATGTCCACATTGTCCTGCACTATATAGTCACTCTCGGGAGAACCTCCTGTATTCCTTGTAACAACTACTGATACCGAAAGAAAGTCCTTTCTTTTCTCCTTTATATCCAGTGTGCAATCTGAAAAGGTCATCGGTTCCCGCATGCAATTCACTTCATTTACAAGCAGCTTAAGGTCATTCATGACAGTATCCATATCAATCATTCCTGTTCTCTCCTGTCCCGGTAACCTTACCCTTATATCCTTCATGCTCTCCACATAGTAAATCACTGCATAGCTGTTTACCGCAAACAATTCATGGGCAGGATGCTGCTGTCTTACTCTAAACTCAGACCACGCAAGCAGCTCAAAAAAAGCAAGGGTATTGTCACTGCCGGTGTGAAGGAGCCTTACTGCTGTGCCACGGCTCCTTCCGGCAAAACAATACCTGCTGTCATTTATTCTTTCTTCTCTGGCATACACCCCGTCAAGGAATGCATCTGCTGCAAAAATCAGTACATTTGACAGCAGACTTGTCCATCTCTCACTGTTGCCTGACATATCCTGCCACAAGGTCACCTGCTTCGCGTGTTCCCATACCCATTTTTCCGGCTGAAAGGTTTGGAATATCCTTGTTTACAGCCTTCTTTATGGCATCCTCAATTGCATTTGCCGCCTTGTCCTCTCCAAGCTGTTCAAGCATCATCTGTCCTGCTGCAATACAGGCCAGCGGGTTTATTACATTCTTGCCGGTGTACTTGGGCGCCGACCCTCCTATGGGCTCAAACATGGAAACCCCTTGGGGGTTTATGTTTCCGCCTGCGGCTATACCCATTCCCCCCTGGATAACCGCTCCAAGGTCGGTTATTATATCACCAAACATGTTGTCTGTAACAATGACATCAAAGTATTCGGGGTTCTTCACCATCCACATGCATGTGGCATCAACATGGGCATAATCTGTCTTTATATCGGGATAATCCTTTGCAACTTCATAGAATGTCCGCTCCCACAGGTCAAATGCATAGGTAAGCACATTGGTCTTTCCGCACAGAGTAACCATTTTCTTTTTGTTTCTCTTCCGTGCATACTCGAATGCAAACCTTATGCACCTTTCAGCACCCTTGCGGGTGTTTATGGACTCCTGTATTGCCACCTCGTCCCCTGTTCCCTTTCTCAGGAAACCTCCCCCTCCGGCATAGAGACCTTCGGTGTTTTCCCTGACTACAACAAAATCTATGTCTTCAGGCCCTTTGTTTTTCAGCGGAGTATCTACACCCTCGTACAGTATAACCGGGCGCAGGTTTATGTACTGGTCAAGTGTAAACCGCAGTCTTAACAGTATTCCCTTTTCCAGTATGCCAGGTTTTACATCCGGGTGTCCTATGGCTCCAAGCAGTACCGCATCAGTCTGCCTTACATTTTCAATGTCCTCATCGGTAAGTACTGTACCGGTATTAAGGTACCTTGTACCGTCAAAATCAAAGTGCTTGAAATCCAGTCCAAAACCGTATTTCTCCGATGCCGCCTTGAGCACCTTGATGCTTTCTTCCACAACTTCAGGGCCGGTTCCATCGCCCGGTATAACCCCTATCTTATAATTTGACATATTTACAACTCCTTTTCTGTCAGGTTTTTCTTTATATAGTTTATCAGTCCGTCGGCAGATATAATCTCCTGCATGAATTCAGGAAACGGCTGGGCAGTATATGTTTTACCGCTTGTAATGTTTGTTATGGTTCCCGTTTCAAAATCTATGGTTATACTGTCTCCATCTTCTATTTCAGCAGCGGCTTCTTTGCATTCAAGTATCGGCAGGCCTGTGTTTATGGAATTCCGGTAGAATATCCTTGCAAAGGTTTCGGCAATGACACAGGCTATACCTGATGCCTTTATTGCTATCGGGGCATGCTCCCTTGATGAGCCGCACCCGAAATTCCTGCCTGCTACCATTATATCCCCCGGCTTGATTTTATCCAAAAACCCGCTGTCCAGGTCCTCCATGCAGTGCCTGGCAAGTTCATCCGGGTCTGAGGTGTTAAGGTATCTTGCAGGGATTATAACATCAGTGTCAACATTGTCTCCATATTTGACTGCTTTTCCCCTGGCTTTCATGTCAGCAACTCCTTTCATTGTAAAATTGTATCCTTTTATGCTACAGCTCATCCGGTGATGCTATCCTGCCTGCAACTGCTGACGCTGCAGCCAGTGCCGGACCTGCCAGATAAACCTCGCTTTCTGTATGTCCCATTCTGCCTACAAAATTCCTGTTGGTTGTGGCAACAGCCCTTTCTCCCCTGGCCAGTATCCCCATGTGCCCGCCGAGACACGGCCCACACGTCGGGGTGCTTACTGCTGCTCCTGCATCAATGAATATATCGAAAAGCCCTTCTTTCATGGACTGCTTCCAGATATGCTGTGTTGCGGGTATAATAATACACCTGACCGAAGGATGCACCTTCCTGCCCTTCAGTACACTGGCAGCTATTCTCATGTCTTCCA
>CAYYGK010000047.1:0-10799 GCA_964471145.1 uncultured Eubacteriales bacterium
GATTCAGGCACATGCCAGGAGTGATAGAATGAATTTTCAAAGCAAAGTTGAAAAATGGGGGGTTTTTGAACTTACACTGGAGTCATCGAGATCATTTCTAAAACCCTTTCAAGACGTAACCATGCTTGGAGATTTTAAAAACGGCTCAATGATAAAAAAGGTTGATGGGTTTTATGATGGAAACTCCACATGGAAAATAAGATTTATGCCTGAACATATTGGGGTTTATAAATTCTATGTCAGGTCAAATATCAAAGAGCTGGATGATCTCAAAGGTGAATTTGAATGTGTGGAGCCGGAGAAAAGCAATCACGGCCCTATCAGGGTCAAAAGCAGGCACCATTTTTCATATGCTGATGGAACACCTTTTTTTGTCATGGGTACTACTGCTTATGCTTGGACATACAGGCCGGAGGATATCAGGAGAAAAACACTTGAGTCATTTGTAAAATACGGTTTTAATAAAATACGCATGCTTGTTTTCCCAAAGCATTATGAGGCTGAGCATGACAATATTGATATATCATACCGCCCGCCCGTATTTCCCTTTGAAGGCCAACCAAATGATTTTGATTTCGACAATCCTGTTCCGGAATATTTCAGGAATTTTGAGAATAGAGTAAAAGATCTGATGCAAAGGGGAATTGAAGCAGATGTAATACTGTTCCACCCTTATGACAAGTGGGGTATAGACTGGGGCTGCATGAAACAGGAGGATGACCTTTTTTACCTGAAATATATAATTTCAAGGCTGTCAGCATACAGAAACGTATGGTGGTCTCTTGGTAATGAATATGACATCAGCAAAAATGATGAGGGAAAATTCGCTGTTAATATGAAGAGGAAAGACTGGGATCTTTTAGGTGCATATGTAAAAGCCCATGATCCCTATGGACATCTTATATCTGTACATAATATTCCTTTTGGTATTATTTACCCTGACAGGGAATGGCTTACACATGTTTCATACCAACATCCGGATACATACACTCTGCTGCTTGAACTTAAAGCGAAGTACCAAAAACCTGTAATAAATGATGAGTATTCGTATGAAGGGAATATAAAAGATGACTGGGGAAACAGCACTGCTGAAACTACTGTACTTCGCCACTGGCTTACTGCAATGGCAGGGGGGTATGGAACCCATGGAGAAGTATTCAAGATAAATGGTAATAACAGGGATTTATTCTGGTCATATGGCGGCAGATTGGTGGGTAAGAGTCCAACAAGACTTCAATTCATGAAGGAGATACTGAAAACATGCCCTTACCAGGAAATGGAGAGGGATTACATCAATACTGATGGCCATAATTATTTTTCATTGAGCAGGGGAACTAATTTCTATCTTATTTTCTGCCGCTATGACCTGCCAGGCAAAAGACTATGGTTCGGACCCTGGGACGGAACTGAACCTGTGTATGAAGCGATAATATATGATGTGTGGAATTGCAAAGTAAAAGATAAACTTACCGTAAAGAAAGGCCATCCTTTTGACATAACTAAATGGGCTGCCATCAAATTGATTAGAAAATAGAATGACTGCCAGAGATTTATGTTGCAAAGCAAATATCTTAAGTAATTAAAACCCTATGTCATTTTTTCTATTTTATTAATTTCTTAAATGTATTCATTGATAATTTTTATGAAAGGTAGAATATTGTTAGTCTGCCGTGGAATATTGAATATTTACAGTAAAACATTTTTATGTTAGTTTGTATTAAACAGTCTTTTAGTTATAAGTAAAAGGAATGATAGCTGATATGAAAATGTATTCGGAACATATCCTGGGAGATATGCTTGTTCAATATATTGTCGACGAAAGTACCAGGAATATGTCCATGTGTATATTACCTTGCAGTACAAGAAATATGATAAAGCAAAAAGAGTATAAAATTGATTCATTGATTCAATTAAAAATACTGGGGGATGATTACGCAGGGGTTCATGCTCAGGGACTTAGTCTCAGGAATTCACAGTCAACACAGAACTTAGTGTTCAAACAACAAGAGATAGATAAAAATGAACATAGTATTAATATAAAAACTATTCTGGAAAACAACAAAAAACATATAGTTGAACACCTCATTACCTGGTACACAGACACAGAGGTCTTGAAGGTCACATGCTCGTACACAAATACTGGAGGTTGTCCTGTCAAATTGGAAATGATATCAAGTTATTCTATCACAGGTATCAGTCCATATGAAGCGGATGATGCTCCAGGCATACTGAAACTGCACAGAATCAGAAGTTATTGGAGCGCAGAGGGAAGAGTCGATACGAACAATATTGAAAATCTTGGATTGGAAAGATCATGGCAGGGAAATTCGCCTCGCAATTTAAGATTTGGTCAGATCGGATCAATGCCGACAAACATATATTTTCCTTTTGCAATAATTGAAGACACCAAAAGAGGAGTAATGTGGGGATCTCAGCTTATAAACCCAGCTTCATGGCAAATGGAGATTTATAGAAGGGATGACGCTATTTGCATGTCCGGAGGTATAGCCGACAGGGAATTCGGACAATGGGTAAAAGAAGTTAAACCGGCAGAGACATTTTATACTCCATCTGCTTTATTAAGCACCTGTGTTGGGGATATTGATACAATAACACAGAGACTTGTATCATTTCACAAAAGTAATCTTGAGTTCATACCCGAAGTGGAACAGGATCTACCAATTATTTTTAATGAATTTTGTACTTCATGGGGGAATCCTAATCAACATGACATAACGGAAATGGTTCATATTCTTAAAGGCAGAGGGATAAAATACTTTGTTATTGATTGTGGATGGTATACACCTATAAAAGCTAAATGGTTCGATTCTATGGGTGATTGGAAGGAAGCGTTACACAAATTTCCACATGGTATAAAGCAAACAGCATCTATTATAAGGAATAGCGGAATGATTCCCGGTATCTGGTTTGAGTTTGAGAACTGTGCTGTTAACTCCAGTGTATTTCATGAAAAAGAGAATTTTTTACTTAAAAGAGATGGTTATGTCATCACTGCTGGCAGAAGAAGGTTCTTTGATATGAGAAAACAGGAAGTGCACAAGTATCTCGACAAAAGTGTTTTAAACATTTTAAAGGAAGGCAATTTTGGATACTTGAAGATAGACTATAATGAAACAATAGGTATTGGTTGTGATGGTGCAGAATCTCCAGGAGAAGGATTAAGACAAAATATGCAAGGTACTATTAAATATATAAAACATATAATACAAGAGATACCAGATCTCGTGATTGAAAACTGTTCGTCAGGAGGCCATAGGCTTGAGCCCTCCTTTATGTCAATTACAAGTATGTCATCATTTTCCGACGCTCATGAATGTGTTGAGATACCGATAATTGCAGCTAATCTTCATAGGGTCTTACTGCCTGCTCAGAGTCAGATATGGGCTGTTTTAAGAAAGCAAGACACTGAAAGAAGACTGATTTATACTCTAGGAAGTACGTTCCTCGGACGAATGTGTTTATCGGGTGATATACTTGATATGAATAAACATCAATGGAGAATTATTGACAAATCAATTTCATTTTACAACAAGGTAACCTGCATTATAAAATACGGTCGAAGCAGGATTCTGGGACCTAAAATACTTACATACAGACATCCAGAAGGCTGGCAGGCAGTAGTGAGGCAGAAGACTGACAACTCTAAAGTTTTGCTGCTGATTCATACTTTTGGTGGTAAAATACCGGAAACCATTAATATTCCGCTGCCAGCAGGTAAATATTGTATAAATGATACATTTACGGTTGAGGGAGTGGCTTATACATTATGTAGAGACATGTTTTCATACTCACCAACAGGAGATTTTGAATGTGCTGCATTTCTTTTAGATTGCTTATAGCACTATCAGCTTAGGAATTGATGAAAGCTGCGCACTATATTAAATTAAAATTTGATATTTGTCCCGTCGACAGCAACGGCGGTCTGGAGGTTATAATGAAAGAAGCGATAATTATAATTGATAAATATTTTGTAATCGGGAACACTGATAAACGGATTTTTGGTTCATTTATTGAACATATGGGACGTGCAGTATATGGGGGAATATATGATCCTGACCATTCTCAAGCCGATGATATGGGATTTAGGAAAGATGTCTTAAGTCTTGTGAAAGAATTGGATGTACCAATTGTCCGATATCCTGGAGGAAACTTTGTATCGGGATATAACTGGCAGGATGGTGTGGGACCTGTTTCTGCAAGGCCAAAAAGAGCTGAACTGGCATGGAAAACAATAGAAACAAATATTATAGGTTTAAACGAGTTTGTTGAGTGGGCAAAAAGAGCAAATACAGAAGTTATGATGACTGTTAACCTTAGTACCGGAGGCATTAACGAGGCAAGAAACCTGCTGGAATATTGCAATCATTTGGGAGGTACATATTGGAGCGATTTAAGAAAATCTCATGGATATAACAGCCCATATGGCATTAAGATATGGTGTCTTGGCAACGAAATGGATGGCTCGTGGCAGATAGGACACAAAACAGCCGAAGAATACGGACGTATTGCATGTGAAACAGCAAAGGTCATGAAAATGTATGAGCCTTCTTTGGAACTTGTTGCATGCGGAAGCTCAAACAGTGAAATGAATACATTTGGAGACTGGGAAGCAACCGTTTTGGAACATGTATATGACTTTGTGGACTATATATCTTTGCATCAATACTATGGAAACCCAGATAACAATACTCCAAATTTTCTTGCGAGGTCAGTTGAGATGGACAGTTTTATAAAGTCTGTAATATCTGTATGTGATTTCATAAAAGCTAAAAAACGGAGTAAAAAAACAATAAATCTATCATTTGATGAATGGAATGTATGGTACCATTCAAACACAACTGCCAATAAAATTATCCCTTGGACAATCGCTCCTCCTCAACTCGAGGATAAATACAATATGGAAGATGCCTTGCTGGTCGGTAGTATGCTAATTACACTGTTAAAACATGCAGACAGGGTAAAAATAGCTTGTCTTGCACAACTGGTCAATGTTATAGCGCCTATTATCACAGAAAATAAAGGAAGAATATATCGCCAGACTATTTTTTATCCATTCAAACATGCTTCCTTGTATGGCAGGGGAACTGTTCTTGAAACAATAGTTAACTGTCCTGTATATGATACAAGAGAATATGAAGACATACCAGTAATGGATTCAATTGCGGTTATGAACCAGGAGATTGGCGAATTAACCATTTTCGCTGTAAACAAGGATATGAATGAACAGCTTCTGTTAAAGTGCGATATTGGTGTGTTTTGTAACTGCACGATAATAGAACATATCGTACTGGAAAACAAAGATATTAAGGCAGTTAATACACTGGATAATCCCAATTGTGTTGTTCCCCATAAAAACGGAGTGTCCACAATAGATAACAGAATGCTAAGCTCTGCAATAAACAAGTTGTCCTGGAATGTTATACGGTTAAAGATACAGCGCCTGTAACAGCACATGCTTTTTCTGGTTTTCAGTCCGTAAACAGTAATGTATTGCCCTCAAGTACCACAATACACTTATTTATATAACTGCCTTTATAATTCAGTCTCCCTTTTGGCAAACTCAATTTTTTCACCTTTTCATTTTTCTTTATCTACTCATTTAAAATTCACCTGTTTGTTTTATTATATTTACATAATATGCTGATGCTATGGATTTTTGTCCGTCATCAAACCATGCATCAAGGACTGTTTCACCTTTTTTCAGACTTAATGTAAATATTGCCGCAGTATCCTGAGTTTTGACCGGCTTTGTTTGTTTTATTCCCTGGATGCATATATTCGCATTAATTATCGTAAGAGAATTTCCTCCCGTATACCATCCCCAAACGCCTTTATCAATGTTAACCCTGTCATAATCTACATCATTACCAGCAATCCCGGAAGATATGGCTCTTTCCTCGGAAGAGGGCCATCGCCTTAGTTCAAACCTGTATTCCCCGTCTTCCTCTATTTCAACTTCCCAGTAGCCACTGACTCTTATGCCTTTGCGAACAAGTAATTGGTTCCATGCGGTATCACATTCCTCATTTCTCATATCATGGCTTGTAAGAACAACGGGATTGTTTCCAGGAACAACAGAAATCTGTCTGTTATATTTTTCAGAAACCTTGTTCCACCATCTTTCATATTCAACACGAAGCTTTTTCACTACTCCAGGATATTTGTCTGCAATATTGTTACGCTGTTCTCTGTCTTCATTTATATCATATAATTCTTTCCCATTTATCAGTCTCCATCGTTCTGTCATTACAGCGCTTTTTCTCCATTTTGCTGGATATGCTATACGTTGCGAATCTGTAACAATTACTCTGTTATCCCAGGCATGATTTCCGTATAGAAGGGGTTTTATACTTTTCCCATGAAATACCAACTCTTCTTTTCCAGGGATATTACATAAATCAAGCAGCGTAGGCATAAAATCAATCCCTGCTGTCAATTCATTAATATCCTTGCCATAGTCCAATTTTCCCCCCGGCCATCTTAAAAAAAACGGCACCCGATGCCCACCATCATATTCGGAATTCTTCATTCCCCTTAGTCCGGCATTATAACCATCGAACGCATATCCTCTACTATCAACTCTCACACCACAACTGGTACCATTATCGGTCATAAATATTAGAATAGTATTTTTGTCAAGATTCCATTTCCTTAGCATTTTGCGAAGCATCCCAAAATTTTCATCAATATTGGTTATCATTCCATAAAACCTTGCTCTTTCATCAGATACCTTACTCTCATACATCATAAAGTACTTCTTTTCCACATTATACGGACTGTGAGGGGCGTTGGTTGAAATATAGCAAAAAAACGGTGAATTACTGTTATGATTTATAAATTTCAAGGCTTCCTCAAAAAACACATCCGTACAGTATCCTGTAAATTTCTTCAGACTTCCATTAACATAATAGGTGTCGTTAAAATAATCATTCCCCCAGTAATCCGGTGTCTGTCCTATTCCTCCCCCCCCATGGACTATTGCTTTTTCAAAACCTCTGTCAATCGGTCTGTACGGGTATTCGTCGCCTAAGTGCCATTTGCCAAAAATAGCTGTCCTGTAGCCATATTCTCTTAAGGCTGATGCCAGTGTCCATTCATTTTTCCTAAGAAGTGAACGCCCTCCGACAGTATGCCATACGCCTGTACTGTTGGCATAATGGCCTGTTAACAAACTTGCACGTGTAGGAGCACATGTGGGGCCTACATGGAAATTAGTAAGTCTTATACTTTCGTTATGAAAATTATCAATATTTGGAGTTCTGACTACCGGATTCCCCATACATCCCAAATCACCATAACCTTGATCATCCGTTAAAACAAATACAATATTGGGCCTTTTGTCCACATTTATTACCTCCACAGTAGTTTATCTTATAATTCCCAGCTACGACCTTCTCCTTCCTTTAATTAGAACTCCAACTCCTACACCTGAAATAACTCAGACACCAACACAATGTCAGTTCACGGCTTATTACGCACTAGAGAGTGTCAGCGTATCAGTCAGTAAAAGCGTAGGGGTTGGAGTTGTAGTACTTGTTGGGTCACGGTACACTTATTTAATTTACAATAACATCATCAAACTGAGCTGCAGAATACTTTGTCCCCAACGCTATTTTACCATTCGAGAAGCTAGAGTCGGTCGTACTTAATTCCTCGTTGCCATCTATATAAAACTTTATGCAGTTTCCGTCAAATTCACCCTTAAAGGTATATATATTTCCGGCAGTTATTGTGTATGACTTTTGAACAAGTATGGACTCAGAGTTGTTAACCTTCTTCCTGATTGCAATTGTTCCAGAACTCGAACCCTGAGAGTATTTAAAAATATACATATTGCTAAAGTCCGTATATCTTCCATATAGTGCTATATATGATTGATTAACCAGACTTACAGGCTTAACCTTTGCTTCAACCGCATAATCGGACCATGTGCTCTCTCCTGCATAGGAATATCTATGAGCAACGTCTGTTTCCGACTGCTCATACACTTTAGTTCCGTCCGTAATGACTGACCAGGTCCCACTTCCCACAGTCCACTCATCAGCATCCCCATCTTCAAAATCATCGCTGAATAACGAGGCGGGTGTTGGTGTTGCATCCGGTGTAGGAGTTGGAGTGGACGTAGGCGCAGGTGTTGCAGTCGGAGTATATGTTGGTACTGGTGTCGGCGTATCAGTCGGTAAAGGCGTAGGGGTTGGGGTACTTGTTGGTTCAGGTGCACCTATTGAACTTACAATAACATCATCAAACTGAGCTGCAGAATACTTTGTCCCCAACGCTATTTTACCATTCGAGAAGCTAGAGTCGGTCGTACTTAATTCCTCGTTGCCATCTATATAAAACTTTATGCAGTTTCCGTCAAATTCACCCTTAAAGGTATATATATTTCCGGCAGTTATTGTGTATGACTTTTGAACAAGTATGGACTCAGAGTTGTTAACCTTCTTCCTGATTGCAATTGTTCCAGAACTCGAACCCTGAGAGTATTTAAAAATATACATATTGCTAAAGTCCGTATATCTTCCATATAGTGCTATATATGATTGATTAACCAGACTTACAGGCTTAACCTTTGCTTCAACCGCATAATCGGACCATGTGCTCTCTCCTGCATAGGAATATCTATGAGCAACGTCTGTTTCCGACTGCTCATACACTTTAGTTCCGTCCGTAATGACTGACCAGGTCCCACTTCCCACAGTCCACTCATCAGCATCCCCATCTTCAAAATCATCGCTGAATAACGAGGCGGGTGTTGGTGTTGCATCCGGTGTAGGAGTTGGAGTGGACGTAGGCGCAGGTGTTGCAGTCGGATCTGCATTCGTTGTAAACGTATCTGAAGATGACCAGCTTGTTCCGGCCGAATTTATTGCATTAAATGCAAAATAATACTGTGTCCCGGGATCTAATCCGGTTATTGTATAAGGAATGGTTTCATCCTGCTCGCCAATCTCCCAGCTGTTATCCCATGAAGACGGGTTTGTTCCGCCGTCAGTTGTCCCCCAAAAAACTGATACTACCGGTAATTCCTCACCGTTTGCGTCCACCCAGGCCAGTACATCTGCATAATATGCTCCTATACTGGAAGTACCTGAATTGATCACTCCAGGAAGACCTGGCATAGTCAGGGTGTCAAAATGGGATGTTGAATCCGCCCAATCAGTATCTCCTCCACTAACGGCATAATTTCTGAAATAATACGTTGTTTCTGGTGTCAACCCGGAAATTTCCGCAGAATAGTCCCCTTGTTCATTTATAACGAGGTGTTCATAATTATCCCAATTACCAGGTGTTGTACCTCCGTCGTTATCCCCCCAGTAAATATATGCATCTACATTTCCTTTATTTACTGTACCATTAAGATTCGCACTGACAGCTTTTATAACACTCGCAGGCTGATTGTTCACCGTTAACAGAACACTGTCGACAGTAAAGGTTACATCTTGCGAGTCAGTCTTTACACCGTCATTATCATAAGCTATTGCCATTACAGTATAGTCTCCGTCTTGCAAACCTGTCCATAAGAAACCAAAAGGTGCACTTGTGTCTTCTCCGATTCTTGTCTTGCAATATCTGGTTATACTGTAATCATCATATTTATAAATCTCAACCTTTGAAACCTGCCCATCACAATCAGAGGCATTTACCTGTATGTCAACATCGGTACCGACAGTTGCAAAATTTGCAGGACATGTAATACTGACAGTTGGTGCAATATTGCCAAGCGACCCTATATTAGCGTCAGTTACGGCAATGTCAAATATGTATAAATCATCAACCAGGCCTTCATAATAATATCCTGCTCCTATGCCAAAGACGCTGTTATCACCCTGTCCTCCAATATGAGCATCCGAACTGTGTGCTGCTACAGTATTCACGCCTAATGCGGCAGTATCTTTAAGTTCCCCGTGGACAAATAGCTTAACGCTTCCATTGTCGAATTTAACTGCAACATTTTCCCATTCAGTGCTAGTATACGAAGTGCTCACCGAAGCCACTGAACCTCCGGATACAGCTTTTACTTCAAGTACATAATTGTTAATACGTATTCCTATGCCATTTGTAGTATCTCCCTCTTCATACATTATCTGTGTCCCACTTGTGCTGACAGGTTTAATCCACATGGAAACAGTCCTCTCAGTAAATTCGTCATGCAAAAATCCTGCAGTGGAAACTTTTACATAGTCGTCAGTTCCGTCCAGGCTTAATGAATAGTCTCCCTTAACTGAATCCGAAGAATACCCGGCCCCATTATAAAGAACCATATTATGGCCGTTTCCTGTCTCATCATCTGTGCTCTGTTCCATTCTCCATACAGCTTCGGCTTTGCCGACCTTCCTGTTGAAACGAATCCATTTAAGTTTCTCATCCGATATCCCCCGGAAAACATTACGGGCATAATTAAAGTTATCTATAGTCTTAAGATTCATGGTCTGATCTTCATACATTAACAAAGCAGGAGTCCAAACACCTTTAGAGTCCTTAACATCATTTAGATAGTTGACCAGGTCTTCCTTGCTGCCTGGGTCTTTAATAATCTGGTTAGATTCCTTTATGCCCCAGCCGCTTTTTTCATACGTCGTACAACCGCTATGCCGTAAACCTTTTTGCGGACCGGTGGTATATACTCCGTTTTCATCAACCGGCCACTTTGGAGAAGTTGGTGAAAAATGCTCTCCTGCGTATGAATCCTGGAAATCGTGTAATCTGGGCAGTATCCATGGGTTATAATTTAAAACTCTGTCAGGGTTTCCGGCCCTTAAAGCTTCGGTAAGAAT
>CAYYGK010000047.1:10809-15140 GCA_964471145.1 uncultured Eubacteriales bacterium
CTTCCGCCGTCAATTCCCCAGCCGTTGAGTAAAGTACCGTATCTCAATCCAAGTTCCTGCACCTGGTTAATGAAGTTTTTGAACCAAAAGTTATTGCTGGCGTCATTAATTGTATTGCCCCCGTTATATGCATTCCACCATTCCGGATATGGTTCGGAATGTCCAGGATGCCAATAGATATTGAATCTTATATCCCTTTCATGTAGCGCCTGGGCTATCTCAAGCATAAGATCGCGTTCACATGTCAGTCCTGGATACAACGAGTCCCTTACAGCACTAGGCGCAGGCATATACTGGGATGCCCATGTAGCCGACCAGCTTACCCATCCGGCTCCCATTTCCTCCATCCTGTCTGCAAACGCTTCCACATTAAAATCAAGTATCTGCTGCGGCCATTGTTTTTTATCTCCCGTAGGCGGATAACCCCACTCTCCCCATTGAAAAAATATGCCATATGTCTTGCTCAACTCATAGAAATCATCTGACTTCAATGCTGCTACTTTGGCTTCATAATTGGTTTTTTCATCCACATCAAGAAGTTCTACCGCAAATATCTTGCCACCGGCTCCGGTATCTTCCGTAAGCCTAACTTCAATGGTAAATGTGTCTGCCGGGAGAGAAAGAGGTGAATCTGCAATCCAACGGTTGTATTCTCCGTTACCTGCTGTTGCTGTTACCGTATTCAAAGGGCCTTCTATCTCGATTTGTGTACCCCCCGGCAGTTTAACAGCCAGTTCAACCTCAACATCCCTTGGCGAATCATTGCTTAAAAGCCACCTTATATATTGACTTGAAAGATTCCAATTGGATAGACCTGTGTTGTCACTTGTGTTTTTAAGAGACGATTCTACTTCTGAAGAATGCCACTCGGCCCTGAGCAGTGTTTTATTGGCACCTGTTCGAACTACAACAGGTTCTCCGGGTACAGCTTCCCACGTATAATCATTAAGAGCTGGATCAGTGTCCGGGTCTATAATGCCAAAAATATGAGAACAGTTGAATATCAATACAACAATCATCATTAAAAATAATCCTGATATTTTTTTTAACATAAATCTCCCTCCTTAAGAATTGGATTTCATTTTAATTTAGAATAGTAAAGAAGTATGAGTTACCCTGTTATGATTAGAATTGTAGTTGTTAACGTAAAATTAAATCAAGGAGGTTGTTACAAAAGATGCAAACATCTCATCTGTTACAACCTCCTGTTAGTGTGCCTGTTTTCAGGCGTCAGTTTTTTTATCCCCCAATGTAAACATCATAAGCTTTTTGGAGAATTTCAATATATTTTTTTATATCCATTTTCTCAAGAGTATCAAGGTATTTGCTCCACTCAGTATCATTCAATTCAACATTTCCTGTTATGAATTTAGCAGTCATCTCCCTTATATAAGGGTCTATTTGAGCAGATAACCTTGCCAGTTCATCTGAGTCCCCAGGTTCAAAGAATAACGTACTGGGATATGTTTCGCTTTCAGCAAACCGCATATAATTCTCCGCATCTTTATTATACCTTAAATTATCTTCATCATAACTGAAAGGAAGGGGATCGAAGCCTGCATAACATGCAGAAGCACCCCCAGGACAATTTGAATTTCTCCAGTGGCCTTCGAAACCTTCGGGTTTGGAAATATCTACAACTTTACCATTCTCTATTTTCCAAGTAACATCCTTAGGCCCTTTGTTCCATTCAACAGAGCCTTCCGGAGAATACAAGAAGTCAATCCAGCGAATCATGATTTCAGGATTTTTACAAGCGCTGGTAATAACAAACTTACCACTATTTGCAAAGGTATCTTTTACATTGAATATTTTCTTCCCTGCAGGCCCTTCAAGCGGACCAAAGGCTTTGTAATATTCTGCGGTGTTTTCAGGTACTATCTGCGTGTCACATAGGACAGCATACCCGCCAAGTATCTTAGGATCCTTACGGCCTTTAGCCTGGAACTGGCTCCATTCAAGTGTAAACATTTCCTGGTCCAGCAGCCCCTCCTCATAAAGTCTGTTCATAAATTTAAGGCCGTCTCTCCATCCGTCCTGCATGAAGCTGAAGGATAATTTTTTGTCTTTAACTGATACTGTCTTCACATATCCCCATGGTCCCATTAATGAAGGCAATTCATAGGTCATACCAGGTGATGATGTTGATGAGTTATCCCAAAACGGAAAGCAGAATGGTATTTCATCATCCTTGCTACCATTTCCATTCATGTCGTTTTCTTTGAATGCCTTCAATACTTTATAGAAATCGTCAATAGTTTCAGGGACAGCCATTTTGAGCTGATCAAGCCATTTAATATTAATATAGTGCTTTACAGGTACAATAAGGTGGGGATAGTTTTCTGCACTGAAAAGGGAGTACATATTGCCGTCAGGCGCAGTACAGATACTTTTCAATACAGGCTGTTTCACCAAAAGATCTTTAATATGCTCAGTATAGTTTTCAATCAGGTCATTTAAAGCAATTAGCTGACCTTGGCTGCCGTACCGATACTGGTCAAGGGGAGGAAACACTACATCCCCATTACCCATAAAAGCATCAGGTAAATCATTGCTGGCAAACGCCAGGTTTTTCCTTTCCTTTACAGCCTCATCGGGCACTTGAATCCATTCAATGTGTATATTGGATTTTGCCTCGTAGTTTTTTACAACCGGCATTTCATTGTAGTCTGCATGATTGGCTTGCCTTCTTACGAATATTTTCATGGTTACTTTCTTATCAACAATAGGATAACCGGTTCGGTTGAAATTACCCTTTTCTTCTTCAATCGTCTGTGTTGTCTTTTGTGTTGTCTTTGCCGCCTCTTTGGTACCTTCTTCATCTACCTTTTCGGATTTATTACAGCCATACAAAACACCTGATATCATAACGACTGCAAAAATGATGCAAATAAGTTTTAATACTCTCATAATAATCCTCCTCGTATAATTATATTACATTGTAAAGACTTAAGCTTCAACCTGTTTGAGGTTTTCCTTCATTCCCCCTTCCTGCTATAAAATTCAGTTTTTTAATCCCTCTCACCCCTTTCATCTTTTAATGTAGTTTTTATCATGGTCATCCTTTTAACGAACCAATCATAATACCTTTGACAAAATACTTCTGTAAGAACGGGTAAAAGCATAGAATCGGTACACTTGACACAATTATGACACCATATCTTACTAGTTCAGCCGCCCTTTGCATTTCAAGAAGATCCTTTATGTCTCCGGTCAGATCAAAATTATGGTTTTCCACAAGTATGCTCCTGAGTATCAATTGAAGCGGAAACAAGTTAAAATCACTTAAATAAATTATTGCATCAAAATAATTGTTCCATATCCATACTGAATAGAAAAGTGTGATTACAGCAACAACAGGTTTGGACAGGGGAATTACTATCTTGATGAAGCTTTTCCAGTTGGTACATCCGTCCATATGTGCAGCATCATATAATTCCTGCGGTATTGTACTCTGAAAATATGTCCTGCTGATTATCACATTCCACACACCGACCGCATTTGGTATAATCATTGCCCATATGCTGTTGTACATCTCCAGACTTTTAACCAGCAGGTAGGTAGGAATAAGTCCTCCATTAAAAAACATGGTAAAAACTATTATAAACGTGAACACATTCCTTCCCACAAGGTCTTTCTTAGACAGGGGATATGCTGCCATAAGCGTTAATATTACACTGATTGTCGTTCCCAGTATTACATAGACAAAAGTATTTCTATAGCCTGTCCAAATTGTCCCGGTATTGAATATCCTTGAATAACCATCAAAAATTATTTCTTTTGGCAGAAGTATCACATCTCCTGCTGCAACCCTTGTAGGTTCACTTATTGATGCGCTCACAATAAAAACCAATGGATAAACAACCATAATAAGTATCAGGATAATTATTATAAAAATCACCCTGTCAAATATCCTGTCAGTTAAAAATGTTGACTTAACAAAACCTCTTTTCATTCCAGTCTCCTTACCATAGTGTAGTTTGCCCCATTTTTTTTATTATTCTGTTTGCACAAACAAGAAGAACCAGGTTTATAATATTGTTAAAAAGCCCAATTGCTGCAGAATAGCTGTATTGTGCGTTTATGAGGCCAATTCTGTATACATAGGTTTGAATTACATCTGAAGCTGAAAGGTTTAATGTATTCTGCATCAGCAGTATTTTCTGAAAGCCGACATTCATTATTTTCCCCAAATCCATAATGAGGAGGATTGTAGCTATCGGCAGGATAAAAGGAATATCAATATTCCAGATGCGTTGTAACTTGCTACATCCGTCTATTACTGCAGCGTCATACAACTGTGTGTCAACAGAAGAGAGTGTGGCAATGTA
>CAYYGK010000048.1:0-7143 GCA_964471145.1 uncultured Eubacteriales bacterium
CTTAAAAATAAGATTTAATGCAACATTCTTGTCTAACTCACTGCAAAATAGCCTGACTTATAACAATATTGTTTCAAACTCGTCATTAGTCCTACCCCACTCTTTAACCAGCTTTCTAGTATCTAGAATGTCTAATTCCAAAAACTCTGATATTTTATTGATGCTTATTTCATCTTTATCATAGAGTTTCATAATTTCTATAATCAGCTTTTCATTCTTTTTTTCAAAACTCATATGATTTATTGGATCAGGCTCAGTTTTTGCCCGTCCATTTTTATGAACCCTTTTCCAAAATCCCTGATATGCATCATCAGAAATCAATCTATATTTATGAAGAGTTAAATATAATGCATGGATACTTACCTTAAAATGCTTTTTCATTTCATATGGTGATATTTTACCGTTTCCATCCTCAATGTACTCTTTCACCTTGTGTCAAGTTTATTGGTAATTTATTTTACCTTTTTATGAACATAGAGGTATTCTTCATATAAAAACGACTACATTGGTTAAAATGCTGGTCAGTTGCAATAGAACAGGATTATTATGATAATAATTATTGGATATTTATATAAACTGGACCTAAATCCAGGTTAGTTTCAAATTCATTGCCTTACCTTAGTTCCTAGTTCAGATGAGGAAGAAACTCCTCAATTTTATCAGAGTGTAACGAATAGTATTTTTTCATCTCTTTACGTCCAACGCTGCGAGTCAGTAATTCCAACAGTTCCAGCGGTTCTTTCTTTTTCTCAATTACCGTGGTTACTGTTGGGTACGCGCTCTCTCCGCCATTGTAACCACAGTAATAGTTCTGATCAAACAATTTTACTGTATCCTTGTGAACTTCCCGGTCAGTGTCAAAGTACCTTTTCTTGTTTTACAATATATGCCTTAATCAGCTTCAACTAATTTTAATTCCTGACTTGCTCTTTAAAACCAATTTATATAATCAGTTGAGTCTGCCATATATCAGTTCCCCTTCTCTAATAAATAAGACAATAGTCTTAAGATTTATATTATTAACTATTTTGTTCTTTATACTATGTGCAATTTCCATCTTTGTCACAGGTCGATTCCTCCCATCACTATGCTCGATCTTCCCACTTATCTTCCAAATTGTTTACAGAGTAAATTTATTTCTTATGCTTCTGAAGCATTTAAAGAGTTAAACAGGGACTGTAATTACTTGCACAGGGAAGTTCTCCTACTTTTGTGGAGAGAGGATGTCACAGGAATTCCTTATTACAAGCTTTGTATTAATAATTGTCTTGACAGTTGCATTATCTTTTTTTCCGATTATTTCAGACAGTCTTTTTACAGCCTTAACTCCCATAAGTTCTTTTTCTACATGAATCGTAGTAAGTTCAGGAGAAAGTACTGTAGACTGTGTAACATTATCAAAACCCATAACAGAAATATCCCCGGGAACTTTTATTCCCGTTTGCTGTAAAGCCTTGATTACTCCTATTGCCATATAATCTGATTCACAGAATAACGCTGAAGGAAGATCCTTATGATCAATACTGGTCAAAAACTCCGTAAAATCCTTCTGTGCCTGTTCAATTTCCGGCCCTACAGTAATATCATTGTCGCAAAAGGACATATCCTTATTTTTTATAGCAGTATAAAACCCCTTTTTTCTCAGGTCAAAATTGTGTACTCTTGTTCTTGACTGAATATATCCTATTTTTCTGTGTCCCAGTTCCAGTAAGTAATTTGCAGCGTTATATGCCCCTGTTGTATTATTCATAACTACAAAATTACAGTCAAGATAATCGTAGCAGTTATCAATGACCACCAGGTTGGGTATTGAATCCCTGAAAACTTTTATCTCAGCTTCATCTAAATTGGTACCCAGAAGGATACTGCCTCGTGAGGTATACTCCTTTTCCATAGAATATATTTCACTTTCAAAGTTTTTTCCTGCAATCGTAGAATATATCAGGGCATAACCTTCTTCTCTGCATTGTTTTTCAATACCGTGAACAAGCTCTGAAAAAAATGAGGTGGATGCATACCTGTGTGACACAACTTCAGTTTTAACACATGCTATCAGCCGCAAGGCCATAGAAGAACCATATACCTGACTTGCATTTACTATTGAGCGGGGAATATAGTCGTGTTGTCTAACTATTTCTAATATTCTTTGCCTTGTCTCCTCACTTATTCCCGATTTTCCATTAAGTGCGAGAGAGACTGCTGATTTTGATACTCCTGCCAGCTTTGCTATATCACCAATTTTCAAGCTTTTCCCACTTCCCCGATAAAATAGTTTAGCGTGTCGATTATTTAATCATTATAACAGATTTATTACGTATAGTAAATAAAGTTTAAAACCAAAGCTATTTGCGTTGTAACATAAATCTCTGGCAGTCATACTAAATGTTCAGCCACCTATGATTCAATATACTAAATTTAGTATGCGCTGCTCAAATAAGCTTAACAACGCAAATTGCTCAAACCAATCAATTTACCGGTAAATTATTATCTAATAAATTTTTTTAGTTCTGTTGATTTTGTTTTATCTATATGGTATTATTGGGATGTGAGTGAATAGGGTTATTAACGAGCACTATTCCTATTTATAAATTTGTTTAGTGCATGTTGAAGGGGGTAACAGCATTGAAAACAGAAAAGGCTTACTGGGACTATAGAATTATTAATGCATTTCAAGGCACGGATGTAGTGGAGCTTCACAGTATGGCAGTTGGAGATATTCATAATGAAGGACACAATGTTATTATATGCGGGGGTAAAAATGGGCTGTTCTGGTTTAGGCCTGATACCTGTGAACATGGCAGGATAGCCAAGGGTTTTTTTCACGTAGGGCTGGCGGTTGAAGATATTGATAATGACGGCGTATGTGAGATTATTGCAGCAAAACAGCTGCATGACTTAAGTTTTATTATTGCATGGTTCAAGCCTGGTAACAACTTGTACGACCCATGGGATGAATACACACTTGATGACAAATTCCCTGGAAATCCTCACGATTTACTTTTTGCAGACGTTGACGGCGATGGCAGAAGGGAGCTTCTTTCTGTCGCTGCATATACAAAAACACCGGGAGTTTACATACACAAACCTGAAGATGATGTAAAAACACTGTGGACCAGGCACTCTGTAATGGAAGGCCATCTGACTGAGGGTCTCTCAGTTGGGGATATAGACGGAGATGGCAAGATAGATATTGTTGCCGGAGCAGACTGGTACAAATGTCCTGAAGCAGGTGCGTTCTCCGGCCTGTGGAAAAGAGAAGTATATGCTCCAAATTTCAGAGACATGAGCAGGACTGAAGTAATTGATATAACCGGTAACGGCAGGGGTGATATTGTAGCTGTAGAGTCTGAATACAGGGAAGGACAGCTTTCCTGGTTTGAATACAAACCGGATGGAGAACACGGTAAACGATGGGTGGAACACAGGATTGAAGATGGTATGGATTTTGCTCATTCCCTGCAGGCATGGAAAGATAAAAAAACCGGAAAACTAAACGTATTTGTTGGTGAAATGTTTGAGGGAGGCTGGGTACATCAGTATAATTTTAATGCAAGACTTATGCAATTCAGTTCAGTTGACAATGGCAACTCATGGGAAAAATGCATCATGCAAAATGGAATAGGAACTCACCAGGCTGTAGTTAAGGATATTGACAATGACGGCCAGCTGGAGATTGCAGGCAAGACATGGCAGCGGCCTGTAGTACAGATATTTAAGAAAAGAGAAAGGGTTACGCCTGTAATAAATTACAGGCATAGATTTATAGACAGGGATAAACCTTCAACAGCTACTGATATCTTTGCCGTTGACATAAACGGTGATAACCTGGAGGATGTTGCCTGTGGAAAGTGGTGGTATAAGAGCCCCACATGGGAAAGGTATGAAATCCCCGGGGTAGAACAGGTGGTACAGATATTTGATGTAGATGGTGACGGCAGGTCTGAACTGATTTGTACAAAGGGGGCAGTTGAAAAAAATGGCGATGTTTCTGTGCTTACCAGTAATTTCTACTGGCTTAAGCCTGTAGAACCCGAAAGGGGTATATGGGAAGAGTATAATATAGGTGCAGGTACTGGCTCATGGCCTCATGGTACAGGCGTAGCAGAAATAGTCCCGGGAGTAAAGGCATTTTTAGCAGCTTATCACAGTGGAAAACATCAGAATGATTATCCTGAAATATTCGAAATTCCTGATAACCCCGGACATCAGTGGCCTAAAAAAATATTTGCAGAAATAAATTATGGAGAGGAAATAAGAGCGGCAGATATAAATGGCAATGGAAGTATGGATATAATTATGGGAAATTACTGGTTTGAAAACAAAGGTAACGGTACTTTTGAAAAGCATCAATATACCCAAGGTTTTGAAACTGCCCGTGTATGCACCTGGGATATCAATGGAGACGGAAGGCTGGATATTATTGCTGGTGAGGAAATTTATGAAAAGTACCGTGATAAACCTGCTATGGTTTTTGCCAAGCTTGCATGGTTTGAAAACACCGGGGAAGGAATGTGGAAAATGCATGTTATAGACAGGTTAAGAAGTCCACACTCTCTTAGTGTTGAAGATATTGACGGAGATGGACAGCCCGAGGTTATCTGTGGTGAACATGATCCATTCCAGCCTTACAGGAGTCGTTCAAGGCTGTTTATCTACAAAAAGGCTGATGCCGCAGGTTTAAGCTGGCATCGCTATCTATTGGATGACAGGTTTGAACACCATGACGGAGCAAAAACTATAAAACTTTCCAATGGAAAACCCGGCATTATAAGCCATGGATGGAATGATTCTCAGTTTGTACATCTTTGGGAGCCCTCAGAATGATTAAAAATACTATAGTAAAGGGTGGGGAGGTGGTATAATGCCTGATTTAAATGAAATGATGATAAAGGAAAAACGGCTTCTTGAATATATCCGCCAAAATTGCTACGATGCGGCTGTTATTGGAAGACAGGATAATTTCTCCTGGATTACCTGCGGGGGAAGAAATCGTGTGGTCATTACCTCTGAAAACGGAGTGTGTATGTTGATTATTGGCAGTGATGGCAAATATGTGGTTGCCAATACCATGGACGGTCAAAGACTTGTTGATGAGGAAATGCAGGGCATGAATTATGAGCTGGTAAATGTAAAGTGGTATGAGGGCTCACCTGCAGCAAGGACAATTCAAATGCTTAAAGGAAAAAAAGTACTCTCGGACGTTCCAATAGGCAATTTTGACTGCAAACCCGCAATATTTTATGATATACAGTATCCCCTTACCGAAAATGAGTTAAAAAGATACAGGTGGCTTGGAGCAAAAGCTGAAGAAATAATTGCAGGAGCAGCAGAAAACATATGTCCAGGCATGAGTGAGCATGAGGTCGAAGCAATGCTTATGTGTGAATTTGCTAATAATGACATGACGCCTGAAGTTATACTTGTTGGCAGCGATGAAAGAATATCAAAGTACAGGCACCCTGCGCCATCAAACAAAACAATTCGAAATGTAGTCATGCTGGCACCTGCTGTAAGAAAATGGGGACTGACTCTACCCATCACCAGAATGATATATTTTGGAAATAAAATTCCGAAGGAACTTGCCCACAAGTATGATGCCGTTTGCAAAATTGAAGCTGAAGTGTTTGCATTATGTAAACCCGGTAACAGGTTTGCAGATATTTTTAAAATGCAAAAACAAAGATATGCTGACACCGGATATCCGGGAGAATGGGAAAAACATGCACAGGGAGGCATAACAGGTTATGTGATCAATGACCCTGGTAAATGCATGGATGAAACACAGATAATAAAGGAAAAGCAGACATTCAACTGGTACATTACAATAACCGGGGTCAAGGTGGAGGAAACTTATCTGACTTCTTCATCGGGTAAAGAAATACTCACATCAAAGGGATTATGGCCGGTAAAGGAATATCAAGCCAAATCAGAAAAGTTTGCTCTGCCTCAGATTATGATTAGGTAAAGGAGAGGATTTAATGAAGACTAATGACAACAGGATAGAAAAATGGGGAGTTTTTGAGATAGAACTTAATACCTGCAAAGAATATGACAATCCTTTTTCTGATATACAGCTTTATGCAAGATTCAACAATGGAAAGGAAAATAAATATGTGGACGGCTTTTATGATGGAGATGGGACCTGGAAAATAAGGTTTATGCCTTCTCAAACCGGGACATACACTTTCAGGGTGACCAGTAACTGTGACGATTTTAATGGAGCAACAGGCAGCTTCGAGTGTATAGATGCATGCAGGTACAACCATGGGCCTGTACGGGTTGATAAAAAATACCACTTCAGCTATGCAGACGGTACCCCCTGTTTTGTGATGGGAACAACTGCCTATGCCTGGACATACATGAAGGAGGAAATGAGAAAAAAAACACTGGATGCCTTCAATAAATATGGTTTCAACAAGATAAGGATGCTTGTTTTTCCAAAATACCTGGCAGGTTTTGATGCCATAGACCTCACACATCAACCTCAGGCACTTCCTTATGCAGTTAAAAAGCAAAACTTTGACTACAGAAGATTTAACTTAGAATATTTCAGAAACTATGAACAGAGGGTTCTTGAACTGATGGGACTTGGGATACAGGCAGATGTGATCCTTTTTCACAATTATGACTTTGGAATGTGGGGAATAGATGACGGCATGAGCGATGATGATGCCGAATACTATCTCAGGTACATAATTGCCAGAATAGCATCTTTTAGAAACGTATGGTGGTCTCTTGCAAATGAATATGACCTTGTTAAAAACAGTGACGGGGCGGGAACAAAACACGTATTCCACCGAAGGGACTGGGACAGGCTGGGAAGATTCATAATGAATAATGACCCATATGGGCACTTAAGGTCAATACACAACTGGGGTCCCATATATCCGGACAGGCCCTGGATTACCCATTCATCATGCCAGAGCGCGAATACATACAGCCTGCTTCTTGTGCGGAAAGCATTAACAGGTAAGCCTGCAGTTAATGATGAATACCAGTATGAGGGCAACCTCCCTTACGGGTGGGGGAACAAGTCAGGTAAATATGAAACTTCAAGGCACTGGATGTCTGTTATGGCGGGCAGCTATGCAACCCACGGCGAATGTTTTGTGGTGGATGGCAACAAAAGGGATATCTTCTGGA
>CAYYGK010000048.1:7153-14950 GCA_964471145.1 uncultured Eubacteriales bacterium
TGGACCTATGGGGGTGAAATGGTTGGAGAAAGTGCCAAAAGGCTGAAGTTTCTGAAAGAAATAATTGAGACAGTGCCTTTTCAGGATATGGAGCCTGACCTGGTTTTTAGTGATGGCGTTCAAAAATTTAAGATGAACAAAGGAGATGAAGCTTTCCTTTTCTTTATGACAGAAGACTGCCAGGAACGTTCAATAGGATATGAATCAGAAAGGGACAGGACTTTTGAAGTTACCGTGTATGATGTATGGAATTGTAAGGTAATAGAGCAGTTTGAATCAAAAGGACAATGGAGAGATTTTGATATGCCGGGTATGCTAGCAGTAAAAATAGTTGAGAAGCAGGAGTGATTTTTATGGACAGTGAAGCAAGCCTTTCACTTTACAGGACAATGCTTAAAATCAGACGGTTTGAGGAAAGAGTAAGTTACCTTTTTTCTAATGGTGAAATAGAAGGATTTTACCATCTGTATATAGGACAGGAAGCCGTTGCTGCAGGTGCGTGTGCCGTTATAGATACGGAAGATTATATAACCAGCACTCACAGAGGTCACGGACATGTTATTGCCAAAGGGGCATCTCTTGACAAAATGATGGCTGAGATGTTTGGGAGAGTAACCGGCTACTGCAGGGCCAAAGGAGGCTCTCTGCATATTTCAGTACCTGAACTCGGTATACTTGGTGCAAACGGAATTGTAGGAGGAGGAATACCTATTGCAACTGGTGCAGGCTTAAGCTCAAAAATCCTTAAAAACAACAGGGTTAGCCTGTGCTTTTTTGGGGATGGGGCCAGCAATCAGGGAACATTTCACGAATCAATAAACATAGCTTCAGCATTTGATCTGCCGGTGATTTACATATGTGAAAATAATCTTTACGGTGTGGGAACCAGACAGACCAAAGTCAGAAACGTTGAAGATATTGCATGCAGAGCAGCCGCATATGGAATACATGGCGCAGTGGTTGACGGAAATGATGTTGAAGAAGTGTATGAAGAAGTATCAAAGGCGGTTGACAGGGCCAGGAAAGGAAAAGGCCCATCTCTCATAGAGTGCAAGACATACAGGTGGCATACGCATTTTGAAGGTGAGCCCGATACCTACCGGCCAAAAGACGAAGTTTTGGAATGGAAGCAAAAGGAGCCTATTGGCAGATATGCTGAAAAACTTGTGGAATCCGGTGTGTGTGATAGAAATACCATTGGAGAAATTGATGAGGCAGTAATTGAAGAAATTGATAAAGCTGTTTGTTTTGCAAAGGAGAGCCCTCTTCCAGAACCTCATCTGGCAATTGAAGACGTATATGTCTGATTTGTAAAAAGTTTAAAGGAGTGTAAATTAAATGAGTATGATTTCCATATCTGAAAGCCTTAGAGATGCAATGGCCGAAGAAATGAGGCAGGACAGAAGAGTATGCCTGTGGGGACTTGATGTAGGCCCATATGGGGGAGCTTTCGGAGCAAGCAGAGGCCTTTTTGAAGAATTTGGCCCTGACAGGGTTATAGACATGCCCATATCAGAAGCGGGCTATGTGGGAGCTGCAACAGGTGCAGCAGCAACTGGCTTAAGGCCCATAGTCGAGCTTCAGTTTTCTGACTGGATTACCATTGCCAGTGACCAGCTGGTAAACCAGGCTGCCAACATGAGGTATATGTTTGGGGGAACCCTGAGCATTCCCATGGTTTTAAGAGCACCGTCAGGAGGCTACATACAAGCTGCTGCGCAGCATTCACACATGTTTGAGTCCTGGTTTGCATTTGTCCCCGGCCTTAAGGTTGTTGTCCCCTCTGCCGCATATGATGCAAAGGGACTGCTCAAGGCATCCATCAGGGATGATAATCCTGTAGTTTTTTTTGAACATAAAAATATGTATGAATTAAAAAGCGAAGTGCCTGACGAAGAATATATTGTTCCACTGGGCAAAGCTGATATTAAAAGGGCGGGAACTGACCTTACAATTGTTACCTATGGTTTTACAGTACGCAAAGCACTTGAAGCAGCTGCAATTCTCGAAAAGGATGATATAAGCATTGAGGTTGTGGATCTTCGTACAATAAAACCTCTTGATGAAGAAGCAATACTTGAATCAGTAAAGAAAACAAACAGGATACTTGTTCTTCAGGAAACCTGGCTGACATGCAGCGTGGCTTCTGAAGTAGCCGCTATAGTATCGGAAAAAGCTTTTGATTATCTTGATGAGCCGATAAGAAGGCTTGGGGCCAAAGATGCCCCAAATCCTTTCAGTTCAATAATGGAAAACTATATACTTCCCCAGACTGACGATATTGTAAGGACAGTCAGGGAAATGCTTTAGGAAGGCAGGTAATGTATATGGCAAACACTATTACAATGCCCAAACTCGGGCTTACCATGACTCACGGAATTTTATCAAAATGGTGCGTAGCTGAGGGCGACAAGGTTAAAAAAGGTGAAATTATTGCAGAAATTGAAACCGACAAAATAAGCAGCGAATATGAGAGCCCTTTTGAAGGAACTGTACTTGAAATTCTGGTAGAAGAAGGAGAGGAAGTAAAGGTAACCGCTCCCATATGTGTAGTAGGAAAAACTGATGGAAATGTGGATGCCAATAAAAGGATATTAATAACACCGGCGGCGAGGAAGCTTGCCGCAGAATACAACATAGACTATACAAACATAAAAGGAAGTAAGGAAAATGGAAGAATATCTGTGCAGGATATTGAAAAGGCACATAAGAGCATTCAACATACAGATGATACCGAAAAGCAGCCAGACTCAAGTATTGAAGATAGTACAGTAGAAAAGATTCCATTGACAGGAATCAGAAGAATTATTTCACGCCGCATGACAGAGAGTAAAAAAAATATACCTCATGTATATTTTAGTGCGCAGGTGGATATGAATGATAAAAGAGCTTTCAAGGAAAATATGCATGAGATATTTCTTAAAAGACACAATGTAAACTTAAGTTATACACATATCATACTAAGAGCAGTTGCCTGTTCACTGGAAGAATATCCGGATGTTAATGTTTCTGCAGGCAAAAACGAAATACTTAGATTAAAGAGTATTAATATTGGTCTGGCAGTAGATGGAGATGAAGGCCTGGTGGTTCCGGTTATCAAAAAAGCAAACAGCCTGGAGTTTGTACAGCTTTGCAAATATGTAAATGATGCCGTTTCAAGAGCTAAATCAGGAAATCTTACACCGGATGACCTTGAAGGGGGAACTTTTACCCTTACCAATCTGGGAATGTACGGTGTAGATAGCTTTAATGCAGTTATTAACCCTCCCCAGGCTGCCATACTCGCAGTGGGAGCTGTCAGGGATATGCCTGCTGTAGTTGGTGGCAAGCTGGCTGTAAGACCGTTAATGAATATGAGCCTTTCAACAGATCACAGGGTTATAGATGGAGTACTGGCAGCTAAATTCCTGGCATGCATAAAAAAGCATCTGGAAACTCCATATGCAATTATGGTATGAGGAGGCCTTATGGATGATAGAGAGCACTTCTTTGATATTGAAGTTCTTACAGGAAGCTGTGACAGGTATAACCTGCCTGTAGAAATCACGGCTAAAAAGATTGATGGCAGTATAAGGATTGTAGAAATCGACACAGACTGCTGTGTAATTGACGATAGCATTCCCTGCCAGCTGGAACCATATAGTCCTTTGGGCAACGGCAATTGCCTTGTTTTTTTAATGAAAGGACATACCTTAAAAGATGCATCCCGAATTTTCAGGGTCTTAAAGAACAGTACCAATGTCAGCGATTGCGAAAATAGACTTGTGTCAGTACAGGATAATGTTTTACATGAAGGCCAGGACAGCTATAAAATCAAGACCGGAAATGCTGTATACTACTTCCATAAAAAAGGAGCAGCTTTTGCCAGCCTGATTGACAGTGAGGGAAGGGACTGGATAAGCTATCATCCTTATGGGGGTTCAGACGGGAAATACAGAGGCATTCCAAATGTCGTACATCCTGAAGTTCATTTCCATCCAGGGCCGGGAAGCAAAGGAGACAAAAGCACCCTGCTGTCTTCAGGTCCTGTAAGGGCCAGAATAAAGTCTGATACCGGTGATGGACTCTGGTCATGCATATGGGATATATATCCTGAATTTGCACGTCTTACTATATTGAAGTTTGCTCATCCCTATTGGATATTGTATGAAGGCACCCCTTATGGTAAACTGGATGAAACAACAAACTATTATATGACATCCGATGGACTGAAAAGACCTGCTTCCGAATGCTTTTCCGGCAGCCTTCCAAAGCCCAAATGGATTTTTTTTGGAGATAATGATACCCAAAGGTTTCTTTATCTTTATAATCACCAGAATGACGACTGTATTGACTCATACCGGCCAATGGAAGGAAATATGACAGTATTCGGCTTTGGCAGAAAAAATATAGATAAATACCTTGAACAGGCACCTGCTTTATTTACCATCGGTTTAGGCAAAGGGGAGCATTTCTATACAGCAAAAGGAATTATAGATTCAGTTACAAAGGATTATGTAATAAATATAAAATCTTTGGAGGCGGATTATGAATAACAATACAGGCAGATGGTTTGTCGAAAGCAGATTTGGTATGTTCATACACTGGGGACTGTATGCTATCCCGGCAAGAGGAGAATGGGTAAGGTCTGCTGAAAGGATGAGTATTGAGGATTACCAGAATTACTTTGATGAATTCAACCCGATAAGATATAACCCCCGTGAATGGGCAAAAGCTGCAAAAAACGCCGGAATGGAGTATGCCGTACTTACCGCAAAACATCATGACGGTTTTTGCCTCTTTGACAGCAGCCTCACTGACTACAAGGCAACAAACACACCTGCAGGACGTGACCTGATAAAAGAATTTGTTGAAGCATTTCGTCAGGAGGGTCTGGCTGTGGGTTTTTACTATTCACTTCTTGACTGGCATCACACAGACTATCCTGCCTGGGGCGACAGGCAGCACCCCATGAGAGACAATGAGGAATACAAAGACAAACAGCACAATCTTGCCCGTTATATTGAATACATGCACCAACAGGTTAAAGAGCTTCTCACCGGTTATGGCAAAATAGATATTATATGGTTTGATTTTTCCTATCACAATATGACAGGCGAAACGTGGCGGGCAACAGAACTGGTAAATATGATACGCTCCCTCCAGCCTGAAATAATAATCAACAACAGACTGGGTGGTAACATTCTGTCTGCTGATCCGGAACCTTATACGGGAGACTTTGCAAACCCTGAACAGGGTATACCGTCTCAACCTCTTGTCGATGATAATGGAAACCCTGTACCCTGGGAAGCAAACATGACCCTTAACAACAACTGGGGATACTGTGCAATTGGTCATAATTATAAAACACCCCAAATGGTAATAAGAAATCTTGTCAATTGTGTAAGTAAAGGGGGCAACATGTTGCTTAATGTAGGTCCTGATGCCATGGGTGAGATACCTGAAAAATCCCTTGAAATACTTGCAGAAGTAGGCAGGTGGATGCAGAAAAACAAAGACAGCATATATGGATGCGGAGAGTCAGAACTCCCAAAACCTGAGTGGGGACGATACACCCAAAATGGAAAAATGCTTTATGCACATATAATGGAAAACGTCACAGGTCAGATTAGTCTTGGCAGACTTGGAGGCAGAATAAAAAAAGCCCGTCTATTATCAGACGGCTCGGAAGTTCTTCTCACAGGGCACTGGAATGCCGACGTTGAAAATCATTCAGCCGATGAAGTTTATATAAATTTCGGCTTTCCCGTTCAGCATACCTACAGGCTGCCTGATGAGAAAGATACTGTTGTTGCCCTTGAAACTATATAATGGCATATGTCGATAAATGTTTTCTATACAAGTGTTATCAAAATACAATGCTCCCTCTCAGTGTCCAGTGAAGTGATGAATTTCCCTTTTATAACTATATGCCCTCCGCTTTTACAGGGCGTGTCAATTCCGTCAATAGCTATGCCTTCAATCACATATTCCCCGAAATTCCTGAATTCCGGGTTCCTGTAGACAATATGCAGCTTCCTGTCCCCAAATACTGTATGCACTCCGGCTTCTCCACATTCATTGAATTGCTCCTTAAGGAGTTTAGGCTCAAGTACCAGGTCACCAAGTTTTCCTCTTATTCCAAAAACCTGGGTAAGCACGGTAAGCAGCATCCAGCTTGCAGAACCTGTAAGGTAGCAGTACATGCCCCGTTTGTTTTCATTTATGTATTCAGGAATTCCTGGATATATTCTGCTGTTTTCAAAATCAACAGACAAGTCGTATATAGACTTAATTACGTCGTATCCTTCATTTACAAATCCTTTTTTATAAAGTGCATAGGAATACATCACGGCCATATGGCTGAACATGGAGCCGTTTTCCTTATGCCCGTATGCGAAGCCGAAGCATCTGCCAAAGTTCATCTGGATGCCCCCGAAATTGGTATTAAGCCTGTAGCCGCCTGATTCAGGATCTTTAAGATATCTGTTTACGGAAGCTGCAACCTTTTTTACATGTTCTTTATCGGCTGTCTCACCCATGACTGTGAAAACCTGTCCCGTAAGGGTCATTCTGACGCCAGAGAGACTGTCACCTTCCACCCTTTCTCCATCATTATTGTAGTAGCCGTTAAACCATTCAAATCCTTCCGAATTCCTGATCCATTCGTTCTCTCTGATATGTTTGAAAATCCATTCTGCCTTGCCCTTAAGGTCTTGTGACAATTCAGTTATATCAGCCTGTACTTTTTTTCCTGTGACTGTATGAAGACATGAATTATAATAGGTTTCTAAAAGCTCTCTTTTGGCTTTGACACTGGAATAGTCAATTCCACATTGAAGCGTATCAAAAAGTGTCATCATTTCTGCAGTAACTTCAATTTTTTGAATGTTGTTCTTCTTATGTATAACCATTAGCAGCCTGCTCAACTCCATAAGGTTATTTGCATAAAATGCTGTAAATGCAACACTTTCACCTCCCTCTGGAGCCATGTCCAGGCCGTCATTCCAGTCTGCATCTTCAAGCTTTATGTTATTATGCTCTCCCGCATTATAGAAAGCTACAAGATTCTGAAGAAACATATGCTCCAGTACTGTACCCTTGTGTATGCTACCTTCTTCCGTCTTCAGTTTGTTTCCGTAATCGCTGTTCCATATCAAATCCCTTTCATTGGCCCTTTTTACAAGCCCGTCCTTGAAGTATGTCTGTTCCTCAAATAATATTCCAGTATCACCTGTCTGATCTATATAAAGCTTTGTAGTAAAAAACGGCCAGGTTCCGTGGTCCATCCAGGTCCTGGGTATGTTGTTTCTGTCTGCAAGAAATTCTCCGGGTTTTGAACCTATAATTGTAGCATTGCTGCCGTCTATTCTGACACCTGCATAGTTGTTGACAAGTATGTCCCTCACCCCTGAAGGGTCCATAATCAAAAGGGCAAGACAGTCCTGCCACAGGTCTCTCCAGCCTCTGCCGCCGCGTCCGTAGTCATGATGGGGCATGAATGAACAGCCATAAATTCTTCTTAAAACAGGCTGCAGTGTAACCCACCTTAGCCACAGGTTAAAACTCTCATCATCTGTACTAAAAGTGAGTTTTCCAAGCACTCCATTCCAGTATTTTCTGTTATCCTCAAGATATTTGTCAAAACTTTTTAAAGAGCAGTATCTATCTGCCATATATTCTGCATTTATACCTTCATAGACTACTGCAGCTGTGATTATATAACTCCTGGACTGCCCCGGTTGAAGCTCCATCTCCCTGAATCGGAGCGCTCCAATTGCTTCACATCCCTCCAACCGTTCACCTGCCCCGTGAAAG
>CAYYGK010000049.1:0-14904 GCA_964471145.1 uncultured Eubacteriales bacterium
GCTTATCGGCATCAAGAAGTGACAGCATATTAAGGAAAGCGTTATTTTGAATAGTTAATTTTTCAGGAACCATAATAAAAGTGTAAGAATTTTATGATGATCAGCAGGAGTGGTTCCGATGAGGTATTCTGTATTGAGGATTTTTTTTATGGTCTTTTTTGCGTTAATTGCTGCAGCAGGCTGTTCAGCAAAGGACAGGCCTGATACCCTGGTCAGAGAGAACGTAAGGCTTGACGGCAGTAATATTGGCGGGATTACTAAACAGCAGGCCAGGGAATATATTGAGAGGATAGCAGAAACGGCTGAAGGCAGGGTGGATGTTGAAAAAACCCTCAGGATGGTATTTAAAGCACGGGAAGGGGAGAATGTTGAGATTATCTATGAATACACTGTGCATGATATGCCTGTGCAGCCTTTCAACAGGGAGATAGCAATTGCTTCCACCCCTCTTATTAACAGGCAGGACGAGAGGGTAAACAATATAAGGGTCGCTTCAGAGGTACTGGACGGGATGGCTGTTGAACCGGGAGAGGAGTTTTCATTCAATGAAGCTCTGGGAAGGAGGACCAGAGAGAAGGGATATCTGCCTGCCCCCATATTTATAAAAAGGCCGGATGGCTCAACTTCGGGGTATGGTGTGGGAGGTGGAATATGCCAGGTGTCAAGCACCCTGTATATTGCTGTGCTTGATGCAGGACTTACGGTAACAGAAAGACACGGGCACTCAAAAAAGGTGGGGTATGTGCCTGCGGGTAAGGATGCAACTGTTGTATATGGAGGGGCTGACTTTAAGTTTTTAAACACCAGGCATGATGCACTTGCCATAAAGGTTGAATTGGAGGAAGAGTTTTTGACGGTCAAACTCCTTGAAAAAGGCTGGTAAATAAAATATAATGTAGGGGTTAGAGCAACAGCGTAACAAAAAAAACAGGAGGTTACGTTATGGTTGTCAGGGAGGTAAAGATTAAAAACAAGGCGGGGCTTCAATCCAAAGTGGCAGCTGTCTTCATACAGAAGGCTTCCAATTACAAATCAAAGATTTGGATAGAGAAAAATGAGAGAAAGGCAAATGCAAAGAGCCTTTTGGGCTTGCTGTCGCTTGGCATAAGCTATGGATCAAAGGTTTCAATAATTGCTGATGGTGAGGATGAAAAAAAGGCAATTGCTGAACTTGAAGAGTACCTGGGTTCAGACGGTTCGGGTTCAGGAAAAGCAACCGGATAGCAAGGGGTACAGTGCCTCTTGCTCCTGCTGGGAAGTGAGTAAAATAAATAACGAAGTTTTGAAAAAGCTGCCCGCTAAACCGGGCGTTTATATTATGAAGGACAGATATGGCTGTGCCTTGTACATCGGAAAGGCTGCAGTTCTGAAAAACAGGGTGCGACAGTATTTTCAGCCCGCTGCAGCATACGGCCCCAGGATTGCTGCAATGGTAAGTATGATTGAAGATATTGAATGCATAGTTACCGATTCCGAATATGAGGCCCTCATTCTTGAGTGCAATCTGATAAAGCGGTATCGTCCCAGGTTCAACATAATGCTAAGGGATGACAAAAACTATCCATATATAAAGATTACCGTAAATGAGCCGTTTCCGAGAATTCTCGCTACAAGAAAACCAGGCAGCGACAAGGCTTTATACTTTGGCCCATATGCAAGCATGGGCGCAGTAAGGGAAACAATAGGTATTATAAGGAGGATATTCCCCATAAGGACTTGCAGCAAAAAGCTGCCTGCACAAGCCGGAAGGCAAAGGCCCTGCCTCAATTATCATATCAATAACTGTCCCGCACCCTGCACCGGTGATGCTGATGAAGAAAGATACAATGCAATTGTTAAGGATATAACCAGGTTTTTAAATGGTGAACACAGGGAAATCATTGGAAGGCTGAAAGAGGAAATGAGCAGGGCATCCGACAGGCTTGAGTATGAGAAGGCAGCTTCCTTAAAGTACAGGATACAAAGTCTTGAGCATATATCCCAAAGGCAGAAAGCTGTGAGTATATCCCGTGAGGACAGAGACATAATTGCCTGTGCCGCTGATGAGTCTGATACATGCGTGCAGGTTTTCTCTGTCAGGGAGGGCAAACTTATAGGGAGCAGGCATTTCATACTTGACAGGGCACCCGGTGATGATACAGCTGAACTATTTGCCTCATTCTTTAAGCAGTATTACTCCGCCCATCCGTCGGTACCCAGGGAGATAGTTGTTCAGAGTGCTCCCGAAGACAGTGAGCTTCTTGAGAAATGGCTTGGAGGCAGGAGGGGTTTACGGGTTTACATAAAGGTGCCTTTAAGGGGTGAAAAACTCAAGCTTATAAATATGGCCTTCAGGAATGCCAGGCTTTCACTTGAAAAATACAGGCTGGAACACACAAGTAAACAGCATGATGAGGATGCTATTAATTCTTTAGCACGATTGCTGGAACTGGAAGGACCGCTGCACAGGATAGAAGCCTATGACATATCAAACACCGGAAATTCCGAAGTAACTGCATCAATGGTTGTATTCCTGGACGGCAGACCACTAAAGAGCGGATACAGGAAATTCAGGATAAGGAACACAGCAATTCAAAATGACTATGCTTCAATGCAGGAGGCTTTGCACAGGAGGCTGAAACGCCAGGAGTCAAAACCGGACCTGATACTGATAGACGGCGGAAGGGGTCACGTAAACGCAGTATTGAAAGTGATGAATGAAAACGATTACAACGTGCCCGTCTACGGAATGGTAAAGGATGACAGGCACAGGACCAGGTCTCTTGTGTCGACTGAAAAAGAAGTTAACCTTGATAAATCAAAAGACATATACAGGCTGGTGTCAAACATACAGTCTGAAGCACACCGGTTTGCGACAGCATATAACAGAAAGCTCAGGGAAAAAAGATATACCAGGTCCCGGCTTGATGAAATTGAGGGAATCGGTGTTGAAAGAAAAAAAGTACTGCTGAAGCATTTCAAGTCTATAGCATCCATAGCAGAAGCTACGGTTGACGAGTTGATGGAGGCGGAGGGCATAAGCAGAAAAATTGCCTTGTCAATACATGGGTATTTCAGGCAGGGAAGAGGTGCCCGCAAATGAACATTTTTGCAATTGCAGACCTTCACCTTGCAAGGAGCATTGACAAGCCTATGGATGTATTCGGCGGTGACTGGCAAGACTATATGGAGCGTATAAGCAGGAATTGGCGCATGACTGTTGGAGAAGATGACTGTGTAATTGTTCCCGGGGATATTTCATGGGCCACCTATCTGGAGGAGGTGTATGAGGACTTTTCTTTTCTTGATTCTCTGCCAGGCAGAAAAATATTGTCGAAGGGCAACCATGATTACTGGTGGACAAGCATGAAAAAGCTTGAAAATTATGTTAAGCATAATGGATTCAGCACCATTGACTTCCTGCACAACAACAGTTACATTTTTAATAATGTATGCATTTGCGGCAGCAGGGGCTGGAAGTGTCCGGGGGACGATACCTTTGACAGCACAGATATGAGAATATATGAAAGAGAGCTTAAAAGGCTTGAATTGTCGCTTGGAAATGCGGGAAATACCAGGGCAGAAACAGTTATTGCGGCCTTGCATTTTCCACCTTTCAACAGAACCGGAGAGGCTTCGGGTTTTATAGATATTATGATAAAATACAGTGTAGACATATGCATTTACGGGCATCTGCACGGCAGGGGAGCAGCCAATGCAGTTACAGGTGTGTTTAAAGGGACAGACTTTAAGTTTGTTGCAGCCGACCATATTGGATTTGAACCCATGAGAATAATCTAAGTAAGGCTGACAGCAGGGTGACAGCAGAAGGAAAGAAATTTCGACTTATTGTTGGTTTTCCTGCAGCTATATGTTATAATGTATTAGATATTTGGGGGGTTGCAGGCTGAAGTGCAGGCAGCGTCCGTTTTACACAGGATGAATACAGGTATTGGAGGATATTTGTGTAATGAGTGTTACTTTGCAGAATACCGAAAAAAATGTGGTGCGCCTGGATTTTGATATTGATGCAGGCGAATTCAATAAGGCTATGGATAAGGCTTTTCTTAAGAACAAGAAGAAGTTTGCTGTGCCCGGCTTCAGGAAGGGCAAGGCGCCCAGGCAGATTGTGCAGAATTACTATGGTGAGAATGTGTTTTATGAGGATGCTTTAGGAGTATTGTTTCCAGAGGTGTACGATAGTGCTGTAAGCGAGCATGGTATAGAACCCGTAGACGACCCGCAGATAGTCGAAATAAAACAGATAGGCTCAGGTAAAAACCTCTTATTCTCAGCCAGTGTTACGGTGAAGCCGGAAATTACACCAGGTGATTACAAGGGTATTGAGGTGGAGAAGCAGGAGGTTTCAGTAACTGACGAGGACGTGGAAAATGAGATAAGAAAAGCAGCGGAGAGAAACGCCAGGGTGATGCCCCTTGAAGAAGAAAGGGGTTTGCAAGAGGGGGATACAGCAGTTATTGACTATAAAGGCTTTATAGACGATGAGCAGTTTGATGGAGGAGAGGCACAGGACCAGGAGCTGGAGATAGGCAGCGGCAGTTTCATTAAAGGATTTGAACAACAGCTTATAGGGGCTTTTGCCGGTGAAGACAGGGAAATCAAAGTGACTTTCCCGGACGATTATGAAAGCAGGGACCTTGCAGGCAGGGATGCCAGTTTTAAGGTTAGTGTGAAACAGATAAAAATAAAGGAACTGCCTGAAATAGATGATGAGTTTGCAAAGGATGTAAGCGAGTTTGATACCCTCAGGGAGTATAAAGAGGACCTGAAGGAGAAACTAATCAAACGTGAAGAGGAAAGAATAAGGCATGAGATTGAACAGGCGGTTGTTAAAAAGGTTGCAGAAAACAGTACGGTGGATATACCCACGGTTATGCTTGAGCGTGAGATCGACAGGTTTGTCCGTGAGTATGAACTAAGTATGCAGTACCGGGGTTTAACAATGGAACAGTTTTACAAATTGAAAGGCATTAATGAAAGCGGGTTTCGTGACAGCTTAAGGAAAGAGGCAGAAGAGCAAGTAAAAATAAGGCTTATGCTTGAGAAGATTGCAGATATAGAAGGAATTGAGGTTTCCGGGGAAAGTATTGAAGAAGAGCTAAAAAGCAGTGCACAGATGTATAAAACGGAGGTCGACAAATTAAAGGAGCGCATGTCCGAAAGCCAGATGCAGCAGATGAAGTATGAACTGAAGATAAGGCAGACTGTTAAATTTCTTGTGGATAATGCAAAAGTTAAATGACATTGGTATAACAAATAGGGCGCTGTGCCGTAATATAGTAATAAAGGCAAAGGGTAAATCAGTAATTGGCGGGAAATGTATAGAAACGGCATAAGTAGAACATATAATATGTTAAGAGGAGGCATTTTGATGAGTTTGGTTCCCATAGTAGTAGAACAGACCAACCGTGGAGAAAGGTCTTATGATATATATTCCAGGTTGCTCAAGGACAGAATAATAATGCTGAGTGACCAGGTCAATGATGTGACTGCAAGCCTGGTAGTGGCTCAGATGCTTTATCTGGAAGCCGAGGATCCTGACAAGGACATACTGCTTTATATAAATAGTCCTGGAGGGTCAATAACCGCAGGCTTTGCAATATATGATACCATGCAGTACGTAAAGCCGGATGTTTCGACTATCTGTGTGGGCATGGCGGCAAGCATGGGAGCATTCCTGCTTGCAGCAGGTGCAAAGAAAAAGAGATATGCGCTCCCGAATAGTGAGATTCTTATACACCAGCCCCTCGGAGGAACACGTGGTCAGGCTACAGATATAAAAATCCATACCGAATGGCTGATTAAGATAAAGGATAAACTTAACCGTATACTGAGTGATCGAACAGGGCAGTCTCTTGACAGGATCCAGAGGGATGTAGAGAGGGATTTCTTCATGTCCGCTCAAGAGGCAAAGGATTATGGAATAGTCGATGAGGTTATGAACAGAAAGAGTAAATGAGGTGGAATAAATGTCAAGATATGATGAAAAAAAACAGCTTAAATGCTCATTCTGCGGAAAGACTCAGGAGCAGGTAAAGAGACTGGTAGCCGGACCTGGAGTGTATATATGCGATGAATGCATTGAGCTGTGTTCTGAAATAATCGAGGAGGAGTTTGAGGAGACAAGGGTTGAAAGTGAACTCAGTGACCTTCCCAAACCAAAGGATATCAAAGATGTGCTTGACCAGTATGTTATAGGTCAGGAGCTTGCGAAAAAGTCCCTTTCAGTGGCTGTATACAACCATTATAAAAGGATTAACAGCGATATCCACACGGATGATGTTGAACTGCAGAAAAGCAATATTATTATGCTTGGCCCTACCGGCTGCGGCAAGACTCTGCTTGCCCAAACCCTTGCAGGCATTCTCAACGTACCGTTTGCAATTGCGGACGCCACTTCACTTACAGAGGCGGGATATGTAGGTGAAGATGTTGAGAATATACTGCTGAAGCTTATACAGGCTGCCGATTACGATATTGAGAGTGCCGAGAAGGGTATAATATATATTGACGAAATAGACAAGGTGGCTAGAAAATCCGACAACCCATCCATTACAAGAGATGTAAGCGGTGAGGGTGTACAGCAGGCACTTTTAAAAATCCTTGAAGGGACAGTTGCTTCGGTACCGCCGCAGGGAGGAAGAAAGCATCCCCACCAGGAATTCATACAGATTGATACCACAAACATACTTTTCATATGCGGCGGCGCTTTTGACGGCATAGAAAAAATTATTCAAAACCGGATAGGAAAGAAGATTATAGGCTTCGGGGCTGAAATTGAAAGCCAGAAAGAGGTTGACATAGGTGAGATATTGAACCACATTCTTCCACAGGACCTGTTAAGATATGGTCTCATACCTGAATTTGTCGGAAGGGTGCCTGTAATAGTGACACTGCATTCACTTGACAGGAGCGCCCTGGTAAGGATACTCAAGGAACCAAAGAATGCGCTTGTCAAGCAGTACCAGAAGCTTTTTGAAATGGATGATGCGATACTGGAATTCTCTGAGGAGGCGCTGGAGGCGATAGCCGACAAGGCTATAGACAGGAACACCGGTGCAAGGGGACTCAGAGCCATAATTGAGAAAATGATGCTTGATGTGATGTTTGATATACCTTCATCAAAAAACATAGAAAGATGCAGGATAAGCAAAGAAACGGTTCTTAATAAAAAAGCCCCCGAACTTGTTATCAATGAGAACAGAAAACCCCTGAAAAAAGGCGGTTCCAAAAAAACCAGGATTAAAAGAGAATCTGTTTCGTAAAAGAAGCATATAAGATATATTCTGCAAAAAAAGGGGGATAGCCCCTTTTTTTTTGCTGTCCAAAAATTAAAACACAAACACAGAAAAATTTTTCAAAACATATTGACAAAATTTAAAAAGGAAATATAATTGAATTATTAGCACTCAACAACATAGAGTGCTAATAATTCAATAAAAATGTACAAATATTAAGAAGGGAGATGTTGAATATGAAAATAAGGCCACTGGGAACCAGGGTCGTATTAAAGGAAGTTGAGAACGAAGAAATAACAAAGGGCGGTATAGTGCTTCCGTCTACCGCAAAGGAAAAGCCAAATATGGCTGAGGTTATTGAAGTAGGGCCGGGCGAGACCGATAAGGACGGCAAGGAGATCAAAATGATTGTTAAAAAAGGAGATCGCGTGCTTTACAGCAAATTCTCCGGTACCGAAGTAAAGCTGGATGAAGAAGAATTTCTTGTAGTAAAACAGGACGATATTCTAGCAATAATTGAATAATGAGGAGGGATTAACCATGGCAGCAAAAATGCTTGCGTACGATGAAAATGCAAGGAAGGCCCTTGAAAAGGGTGTAAACAAACTGGCCAACACTGTGAAAGTCACATTAGGGCCAAAGGGAAGGAATGTTGTGCTGGACAAGAAGTTCGGTTCCCCTGTAATAACAAACGACGGGGTTACAATTGCAAAGGAGATTGAGCTTGAAGACCCTTATGAAAACATGGGTGCACAGCTGGTTAAAGAAGTTGCAAGCAAGACCAATGATGTGGCTGGTGACGGTACAACCACTGCTACCCTGCTTGCCCAGGCGATAGTAAGGGAAGGGCTTAAGAACATAGCCGCCGGAGCAAATCCGATGATTCTTAAAAAAGGTATTGAAAAGGCGGTTGAAAGAGCAGTATCTGCGATAACCGATGCAAGTGAAAAGATAAAGGGCAAGGAGGACATGGAATTTGTTGCAACCATCTCATCCAGCGATGAAAGCATAGGGAAACTGATAGCGGATTCAATGGAGAAGGTGACAAGAGATGGCGTAATTACCATTGAGGAGTCAAAGACATCCGAAACCAGTATTGAAATGGTTGAAGGAATGCAGTTTGACAGGGGATATATCTCACCCTATATGGTTACCGACAGTGAAAAGATGGAAGCCGTACTGGATGATCCGTACATACTGATTACGGACAAAAAAATCAGCAGCGTACAGGAACTGCTTCCAACACTTGAAAAGGTTGCTCAGAAAGGCGGCAGGCTTCTGGTTATTGCAGAGGATATTGAGGGGGAAGCGCTTGCAACAATTGTTGTTAACAAACTGCGAGGCACACTTAATGTTGCAGCTGTCAAGGCGCCCGGGTTTGGTGACAGGCGAAAAGAGATGCTGAGGGACATTGCAGTTCTTACAGGCGGACAGGTTGTTTCCGAGGAAACCGGAATGGACCTTAAGGAATTCAGTGAGGACTGGCTGGGAAGAGCCAAATCTGTCAAGGTGGAAAAAGAAAATACCCTTATAGTGGATGGAGCTGGAGACCCTGATGCAATCAAGGGCAGAATAGAATCCATAAAGAGGCAGATTGAAGAGACTACCTCGGACTATGACAGGGAAAAGCTGGAAGAAAGACTGGCCAAGCTTTCGGGAGGTGTAGCTGTCATAAAGGTAGGATCTGCAACCGAAACCGAAATGAAGGAAAAGAAGATGAGGGTTGAGGACGCTTTGAATGCCACCCGTGCAGCCGTTGAAGAAGGCATTGTGGCCGGAGGCGGAGTTGCATATATCAATGCTGTCTCTGAACTTGCAAAAATGACAGAAGGTATGTCAGGAGATGAAAGAACAGGCTCAATGATTATAATGAAGGCCCTGGAGGAACCGCTGAGGCAGATAGCTGCTAATGCAGGCGTGGATGGTTCCATTGTTGTAGACAAGGTAAAATCTAGTCCTAAAGGCACAGGATTTGATGCTGTTACCGAGGAATACACAGACATGGTCAAGGCAGGCATAATCGACCCGACCAAAGTTACCAGGTCTGCCCTTCAGAATGCGGCATCCATAGCTGCGATGATACTCACAACCGAGAGTACTGTTACCGATAAGCCTGAAAAAAAGAAGGAACCGGCACCAGCTCCAGACTATGACTACTAAAGACTGAATCGGCATATATCGACCGGGGGATATCCTGTTATCAGGGCCCCCTTTTTTTTCTATCTGTGAAAACCAGTATTATAAGACGTCTTTTAACCAATAATATACTTTATCCTGTGTATTGGTGGTGACAGATGCTTACAAACACGTTTTTTGTGATCCAGTTCTTTTTTTCAGTGATAATAGGTCTGTATTTTCTCAATCTCCTAAAGACCCAGCAGGTAAACAAGTCTGCGCTGGACAGGGAATCCAGGAAGGAACTCGAAAAGCTCAGAAAGCTCAAGGAGATTGCGCTGACAGAGCCACTATCAGAAAAAACACGTCCCACCTCAATAGGTGAGATAATCGGACAGGAGCAGGGGCTTAAGGCACTAAGAGCAGCACTGTGCGGTCCCAATCCCCAGCATGTTATAATTTATGGGCCTCCGGGAGTAGGCAAGACAGCTGCAGCAAGAGTAATACTTGAGGAATCAAGAAATCTTCCCATCTCTCCATTTAACTGCAAATCCAGGTTTGTTGAAGTGGATGCCACCGCATTGAGGTTTGATGAAAGGGGAATAGCAGACCCGCTGATCGGATCGGTCCATGACCCCATCTATCAGGGTGCCGGCGCATACGGGGTGGCCGGAGTTCCACAGCCTAAGGAAGGGGCGGTTACAAAGGCTCACGGGGGTATTCTTTTTATTGATGAAATAGGGGAGCTTCATCCGGTTCAAATGAATAAGCTGCTCAAGGTGCTTGAGGACCGCAAGGTTTTCCTTGAGAGTGCCTACTACTGTTCCGAAGACAAAAATATTCCCCTTCATATACATGAGATATTCCAAAAAGGGCTTCCGGCAGATTTCAGGCTTGTTGGAGCAACAACAAGGATGCCGGAAGATATTCCTCCGGCAATAAGGTCACGCTGTGTAGAGATATACTTCCGTCCGTTAAGACCTGAAGAAGTATCTGAAATTGCATTTAATGCTGCACGCAAGGGGGGCTTCAGAATGGAGGAAGGATGCAGGGAAATCATTTCAAGATATGCCCGTAACGGACGTGATGCTGTGAACATTGTCCAGATATCAGGGGGTATTTCACTTGTGGAAGGACGACAGTTTATAAAGAGAAAAGATGTTGAGTGGGTTCTTGAATTTGGCAGGTACAGCCCGCGGATGGAGAAAAAGGTTTCTGCGGACAGCAGGGTGGGATGTGTGTGCGGGCTGGCCGTATACGGCGGGACCAATGGGACACTGATTGATATTGAAGCTTGCGCTATGAGAGCGGAAAAGGGAAAGGGGAGGGTAAAAATCACAGGTATAGTGGAAGAAGAGGAAACGGATGGAAGAGGGCAGAAATTCAGAAAGACAAGTTCGGCACGCTCTTCTGTGGATAATGTGCTTACGGTGCTGAGGAGATTTGCAGGAATCAATGCTGACGACTATGATATTCATCTTAATTTCCCCGGGGGAGTGCCGGTGGACGGACCTTCTGCAGGTGCTGCGGTTGCAGTGGCAATATATTCATCTGTTTATGATATGACGGTTGCTGCCGATATGGCAATGACCGGAGAGGTATCAATACACGGCAAGATAAAACCGGTGGGTGGAGTTGCAGCAAAGGTCGAAGCGGCAAGGCTTTCAGGGGTAAAAAAAGTTATGGTTCCTCATGATAACTGGCAGGAGATGTTCGAGGACCTTGAGGGCATTGAAGTCATACCTGTAGACTGCATTGAGCAGATTTTCAAGGAGGTTTTCAGGCAGGATGAATGCGGAACAGATATTGTTACAGTAACAGGAGCATAGAGCTTTGCTTGTTAAGAGGATCTGCAAGCAGAGAGAAATACATTTACAAAACCCATTTAATAATATAATATATGAGACGGTTGCACAATAAACAGGGGGTAATTTTTTGAGTATCATAGAAGCAGTAGTACTTGGAATTATTCAGGGATTGTCAGAGTTTCTTCCGATAAGCAGCAGCGGGCACCTTGTGCTTCTTGAAAAGGTTTTTGGAATAGAGGGTGACAGGCTATTGTCCTTTAATATAGCCCTTCATATTGCTACACTCCTGCCGGTTGTATGGATATTCAGGAAGGAAGTACTGGAAATGGTGCGAAGGCCTCTTTCAAAGCTTACGCTGCTTGTTGCGGCTGGTACGGTGCCCACAGTAGTAATTGCTCTTTTATTCAATGACTTTTTCAGGGAGGCTTTCAGATCGGGGATGTATCTTGGCATCTGCTTTATTACAACAGGGCTGGTGCTGTGGCTTGCTGAAAGTATTTCAAGGGGAAAGAAGAACCTGGATAACACAGGTTTTACAGATGCTGCCGCAGTAGGGACAGCACAGGGTATAGCGATACTGCCTGCAATTTCGCGTTCGGGAATGACAATAACAGGGGCGCTTTTAATGAAACTTGACAGGAGCTTCGCTCTCAAGTTTTCCTTCCTGCTTTCCATACCAGCCATTCTGGGGGCTGCTCTCAAGGAGTCATATGAACTGACAAGTGCAGGTATATCACTACAGCAGGGATTAGAACTTCTTCCCCTTATTGCAGGTATGGCTGCAGCAGCGATTTCAGGCTATGTGGCGGTCAAGCTGATGGTCAGGGTGCTTATAAGGGGAAGCCTTAAGGTTTTTTCATACTATGTTTTTGCGCTTGGGACACTGGTGCTGCTTGATCAGCTGCTTACAGGGATTGTTTTTGAGAGAATTCTGTAGAAAAGACATGCACCGCTCAATAGGACTAAAGACCCATAGATAAAATAGGACTAAGGCCCTATAGAAAGGGTAGAAAACTACTATATATTTTCAAGGAATTTTCTGCTAGCATAATAAGTGAACATTAGCATTTCTCCTATTGAAGCATGGGGTGTCGGTACCCCGTGTTTTTTTTTGTTCCATATGGTAAAATATTAATATCTGTAAGAAAGGGGATACATATATGCCCGAAACAGTGATACTGGGTATTGAGACGAGTTGTGACGAAACCTCTGCAGCTGTTGTCACAAATGGCAGGGAGGTCTTGTCAAACGTTGTATCATCACAGATAGACCTTCACAGCAAATATGGGGGCGTTGTTCCTGAGATAGCTTCACGGAAGCATGTTGAGATGATACTGCCGGTTATAGATAAAGCTCTGGATGATGCCGGAATTAAAAAGGATTCGCTCGATGCTGTGGGAGTTACATACGGACCGGGCCTTGTTGGAGCCCTGCTGGCAGGTATTTCTGCTGCAAAGGCGATTTCATTTGTGCTTGATGTACCGCTCATCGGGGTAAACCACATTGAGGGTCATATATGCGCAAACTACCTGCAGAAGCCAGCCCTGGAGCCTGCGTTCATATGCCTGGTGGTGTCAGGGGGACACAGCCACATCATTAAAGTAAGCGAATATGGAAGGTATAATGTCCTGGGCAGGACGAGGGACGATGCTGCCGGAGAGGCATTTGACAAGACAGCAAGGGTAATGGGGCTGGGGTATCCCGGAGGTCCGATGATTGACAGTGCATCTTCACGGGGCAATCCGAACGCTGTATATTTCCCCCGCACCTATTTTGATGACGGCAGTCTTGATTTCAGTTTCAGCGGGATAAAGACTTCGGTAATAAACTATATAAATATGATGGAAAACAAGGGTACAAAATGGTCAAAGGAGGATGTTGCTGCAAGTTTTCAGCGGGCGGTTGTTGATGTGCTCGTTAATAATACTATTGAAGCTGCCGGTCAAACCGGATTACGTAAAATTGCTATTGCGGGTGGGGTTGCGGCAAATTCAGAGCTGAGAAGAAGGCTTGCGGGTGAAGCAAGACGCAAAGGTTTTGTTACCGTGTTCCCCGATGTATTACTCTGTACCGACAATGCAGCCATGATCGCATGTGCCGCATACCATCATTTTACACAGGGAGATATTGCCAATATGGAGCTTAATGCAGTACCAGGTTTGAAGCTTTGTTGAAAACTTATCCACAGGCCTGAAAATTATGTGGAAAATCAATATGTAATAATATTTGTATCCCTTGATATTCCTGGCTCATGAACATATCGAATGCTGTTGTACCGTATTGTAAAAAAAGGTGTTGACAGTGTGGATAACTCAAATAATGTTGTATTATGACGCATAGTGACACATTTTGGAGTGTGGATAACAGTGTGGATAGTGTGGATTGATGGAAAGACTTATGTTAATTTTATGTTAACAGCATGCGCTAAATTAAATTTACCGATATATATAACAGAAGTAAAAAGAGGGTGTTTACCTTGAAAGTTTCTGACATTTTAGCTCATAAAATCAACGAAATCCAGAGCAGGGTGCCTCTGCGTATCAGGAGACCTGCCTGCAGGCCTTTTGAAAAGGTACTAAAATCAGCTGTCAGCAAGACGGTAGATACGTCAAAAGAGACGGATTCTGCTGATAACATGACTACCATGCAGTATATTGATGCATGTGTGAAGGAGGCATCTGAGAAGTACTGTATAGACAGCAGCCTGGTAAAGGCTGTGATAAAACATGAATCGGGTTTTGACCCTGATGCTGTTTCAAGTGCAGGGGCACAGGGATTAATGCAGCTGATGCCTGCAACAGCCAAAATACTGGGTGTCAGGGACTCATTTGACATAAGGGAGAACATATTTGGAGGTACGCAGTTTCTGCACGATATGCTCAATTCTTTTAATGGTGACATCAGACTGGCCCTGGCCGCATATAATGCAGGCCCTGCTACCGTAAGAAAATATGGAGGCATTCCTCCCTACAGCGAAACAGAAAGTTATATTGAAAGGGTCATGAAGGATTATGAGAATGGGATATAGCATGCTCAGGAAACACCTTTTTCCTGTCGGTGTTCAAATTTTGAACAGGCATTTTTATTTCTGCCGTCGAAATACCGCACTGAAAACAACCTGCACTGGCCATTGCTCGACTGCGTGCCTCTGCCATCAGATTTGACAGCAAAATTGCGGCAATCAATGCACCTGTATTTTTTATAATAAACAGGGCTGGAGTCGGAAATATATTTGTGGTGTTTGCAGACATAGTCTGCAGAGACAACCCCTTTGTACATACACAGCATATCGCTGTTGACACTTATTCGTTTTGCATGTATACAGTTTTTGCAGGTTTTTTTGAGTTTCATGCAGTTTGCCTCCCGGGTTCGTATAATATATTATATCATTGGTATGTAATGCTGTAAAAATCCGGGAAATAATCACGTGAGTAATGACATAAGAAAGGGATGATTTAATTGAAAGGAAAGGTGGATCTGCACACCCACTCAACAGCATCAGACGGAAGCTATACACCATGCTCGCTTGTACGCCATGCCGCCGCCCGGGGACTTGTGGCAATAGCTCTTACCGACCATGATACCGTAGATGGTATCCAACAGGCCTTTTATGAGGGGAAAAAAGCGGGCATTGAGGTTATTCCGGGTGTGGAAATAAGCACGGGCCAGGTGCCGGAGATACATATACTGGGCTACTTCTCGTATGAAAATTACAGGAAGATGGACAACACCCTCAAGTTTAT
>CAYYGK010000050.1:0-14423 GCA_964471145.1 uncultured Eubacteriales bacterium
TATTTGCTTTGTAGAATTGAGATTAATATAACACAGTAGCAATAAATTTTCAATCTTATCCAGGAGAGTACTCACTTTTTTAGTGTAGCTCTCCTGCATTTTTTCAAGCTGGGCCTGACATTCCATCCGAACCTCCAATATCTTCTGATCCTTTGATACTAAAAGCTCCTCAGTCTTTTGCTTTAATGTCTTTTTGTGGTTTTTTTCAAGCATTTCTACCTGTTTGGTCAATTCAGAGACATTTGCCCTTTCATTTTCTAACTTGATATTAGCCTGGTTGTTTTGCTGTCTTTCTTTTAGAAGGCTTTCCTCCAGCTCAAACACCTTATGCATAAGCTTTTCATGACCTTCAAGTTGCTTTTCCAGAGATCTGATTTTGGCAGTATATTCATCAATCAGTTTTTTATCACTGTCAACAGCATGCGTAAGACTTTCTATTCTGACATTCAGATCTTGGTTTTTTGATTTAAGCTTGTTGTCCCTGTTTTCACCCAAAGCTGCCTGCAGGAAAGTATCTGTAGTAGTAATATCCACATCCATTATATTCTGAAGCTTACTGTCATTTATTGTATACTGCCTCTTAAGCTCAAGCTCTCCTGGAGCCTCCCCCTCAGGGGTTTGATAACTCACTCTGCCAAGTCTTCCATCATAGTACACACTTGCTATGGGCGAGCGCCAGTCAACTATAAGGGGGGCATAATCCTCAGCTCTTAACAGTGATGTCTTTCCAATATATATCCTGTTTGTTTTGCTGCTTCCGTCGGGCTTGAAATCAATCCTGCAGAAGTATGGCTTTTTCTTAGCTTTTACAAGCCCACCATAGTTTTTCTCCAGAGTATCCAAAAACTTCGCATTCAGCATTATTTTTGAATAGCTTAAGCTGCTATCTGTGGGATCAAGGTCTATAAATGCCTGTCTCATATCCTCCCTGAAATGTTTTCTGTTATTATCAGCCGCTTCAATAGCACTTTCAACATATTTTACAGTATAATCAAGTCTGTTTTTTTCTTCTTTGTAGTCCGGATGTTCTTTTAATGCCATTAATCAAGTTCCTTTCATATAGTTCTTCTATCCCTGTACTGCCTGTGCATTTAGCTGGTTGGTGGAATCACAATAAATTTAATACTTTTGTTTTTTTCGGCAGCTCTTTTACAGCTCCACTCGTTTTTAAAGAGAACCACCTGTCTACTGTACCCGTCCTCAACTATCATTGAATCGCTGTATAATCCCAGCATATCTTTGGTTACAGCTTTATCATATTCAATCCATCTGGCCATTTTATACGGAAGCCTCTGAATTGAAATTTCTACACCATACTCATTTTTCATTCTGTATTCTAATACTTCAAACTGCAGGAGGCCTACAACTCCTATGGTAAGTCTCTCAACTCCTATATCAGGTTCCTTAAACACCTGGATGGCGCCTTCTTCTGATATTTGGTTTATACCTTTTAGAAACTGCTTTCTTTTCATAACATCTTTTGTCCTTATATTCGCAAAATGTTCCGCAGGAAATGGAGGTATACCTTCAAATCTGACAGCTCGTTTACCTTCATAAACAGTATCACCGATATTAAATACTCCAGGGTCAAAAACTCCTATTATATCTCCTGCATATGCTTCCTTAATGTGACTTCTCTCCCGTGCAAAAAACTGTTGGGACTGAGATAACCTTATGTTTTTACCTGTTCTCTCATGATTAACTTCTATACCCTTCTCATATTTGCCGGAACACACTCTTAAAAATGCAATTCTGTCTCTGTGTGCAGGATTCATATTTGCCTGTATCTTAAAAACAAAACCTGAAAAATCTTTATCATCTGCTTTGACCATTCCTTTACTGGATTTTTTCCACCCAGGCGAAGGTGCAAGATTAATAAATTCTTCTAAAAAAGGCTGCACACCGAAATTTTTCATTGCACTGCCAAAAAACATAGGTGTAAGCTCTCCATCTTTTATCTTGTCCATATTAAACTCATCACCTGCAATATCCAGAAGCTCAATATCTTCACAAAGCTGTTTATACAAATCACTATCCAGAATTTTCTTTAATTTTTTATCATCTACATTTCCTGTACTGGATGATACAATACTCTGTCCATGGTTTTCAGACTTGAATAATTCAAATCTTGATTCTCTCCTGTTAAACACACCTTTAAAGTCTCTTCCGGCTCCTACAGGCCAATTCATGGCACATGACCTTATACCGAGATTATCTTCAATTTCTTCCATTATTTCAAAAGGATTTTTACAATACCTATCCAATTTGTTAATAAACGTAAATATTGATATTCCCCGCATCCTGCAGACCTGAAACAATTTTTTTGTCTGTTCCTCTACTCCTTTAGCACCATCAATCAGCATAACTGCGCTGTCGGCTGCCATCAGAGTCCTGTATGTGTCTTCACTGAAATCCTGGTGTCCCGGTGTGTCAAGAATATTGATTTTAAACCCCTTATACTCAAACTGTAGTACACTTGATGTTACTGATATACCTCTTTGCTTTTCTATTTCCATCCAATCCGATACAGCATATTTTTTGGCTTTTCTTCCTTTAACAGTACCGGCAAGTCTTATTGCTCCTCCATAGAGCAGCAGCTTCTCTGTCAATGTTGTCTTGCCGGCATCTGGATGTGATATTATGGCAAACGTTTTTCTTCTTTTTACTTCTTCTGATATACTCTTTTTTTTCATATGCCTCCAACATCCTTTTAAATTTGCGTATTCCTAAGCCGATAATATCGGGAGGGAAAATGGGTGAGCAGCTGTGTAATGATAAGAATTATCAGGTGGATACTTAAAGACCATACAATCGTTTCAGGTTATCTTTTTGCATACCGCAACCATTAAATAGTACTTTTTGTCACCTGTCCTTTTTTCTATTGTTTCATCTATCTGATAGTACATCTGTAAATTATGGAAACATTGCAAAAGGTCAACAAATTCTTCTTCTTTGTATTGGTGTACATGATACGGGTTTGAACAAGGTTTCCCTTTTCCTCTTCCAAAAGGAGTTGAAATCACCAGTGTTCCACCGGAGTTTAAAGATGACTGTAGATTCTTAATAAACTCGTTATCCTCCTGAAAATGTTCAATTGTTTCAAAGCTTACAATGGTATCATAAAAACCAATTTCATCTGAAAGATTGGGCAATGTAGCATCTCTTGTCAAAAATGCTGTTTTTTTATTTGAGTATTTTTTTCTTGCATACTGGATAGAACTTTTATCTATATCCACACCCAGGATATTTTTAGTATTCCTTGATTTTGAAATAATCTCAGTGCCATATCCTACACCACATGCAATATCAAGGACCCTTCCACAGGCAATTTCAGCTGCAAATCTGTATCTTGCAAAATGTTCTTTCAGCATACCGTTTTCAGGATTCATAAGCTCAGGTATAACACGTTCCTGTGTAAGCTGCATTCATTCATTCCTCTCTTTTGTTGTTGTTTTATCATATTTCGGTACGTCCTCCTCAAGGGGGGAGATGAATTACCGTCATACAAACACTACTATGTAATAATAGCTTCTATCAGTACAGTTGTCAATGGTGGAAGTACGTTCATCTGTGCGTTTTCTATTAACCTTGAAGGTACAAATCGGCACATAGAAGGTTTACCGGATGCAAGGGAAAGTGCTCTCATAGGTGGTACATGATAAAATTGTTGGAATTTGGCGAATTATTGTGTTAAAATCAGTTTAGCATTATTTATAAAGACATGGGGTTATTGCAATGATTGATGCAGGCAACTCGATACTTATGTTAATAAAGGTCACTCTTTCATTTTTCATACTATATATCTTCCTGCCTTCTAAACTAATACGTTTTGATGATGATACAGGTTTTCTTGACAGAATGTTCATAAGCCTTACCCATTCCAGCATTTTTTTAATTGTAATTATTCACTTTTTATCTTTTTTAAAATTGTATGAAACTTTTTCCATTGTTTTATCAATTACCGTAGTCTACATATTACTGACACAGGTAAAGGGAAGAACTCTGGTAAACAGGGTTGATGAATTCATCAAGAATGTTGTGGTCGTAATGCTGGATATGTCGGAGGGTCGACAGGGTCTTATCAGAGGAATTTCATCAAAGTTCAGATTATACTTGAAAAATGCAAGTTCTTCACTTTACAAAAAACTGGTTAAAGTATTTACTGACCCGTTTGCCGGCATACTTGTTGTTGTTTTAATTATCCTTGCTGCATATATAAGATTTTACCATTCAATAACACACCTTTATCTGGGAGCATCGGACAGTTATGTACATCTGGCATGGACTAAATACCTGGGTAATAATAGTATTTATCTGGGAAAAATATATCCCAACGGGTATCATGCAGTTATTTCATCCATTAACAAAATATTTTTGGTAGATCCATATTATATTGAAAGGTTTCTTGGCCCTCTGGCTGGACTGCTTATCGTACTCTCATTGCTTTATTACCTTAAAAAAAACCTTGCCAGTTCGCACGTAGTCTGGCTGGCATTGTTTCTATACATAATGAATCTGGGGCTTCCCGCAGACCAGATAAGACAAATATCTGCACTTCCTCAGGAGTATGCCATGATATTTTTTCTACCGGCACTGCATTTTTTTAACTCATTCTTTAAGACAAATAAAAAATCATATTTATTCTTGTCTGCAGAATGTATTGCTCTATCATTGCTTATTCACCAATATGCCACTTTCTTTATTCTGCTGGGATACAGTGCTATAGGTATAATTCATATAGGTAAACTGTTGAAAAGAAGCACGCTCAAACTCGTGTTTATACTGTTTCCTTCTGCAATAGCACTGGGATTAATTCCTCTTTTTATTGGTCGATTGCTGGGACATGAATGGCATGGTTCATTAAACTACGTGCAAAATATGATAAGTTTACCAGGTGGAAGTGGAAGCAAAAATCCCCAGTCGTTAGCACAATTTACTGAAATGAACTCTGTATTGGTACTGTTCCTTATAGCCGCCGGTGTTTTTATAGTTTTTTGCCTTACAGGCATCCTATTAAAAAACAAGTATTTCACAGGTAATATTAGAACTCTTTTGATGTTTTTACTTGTACCGCTTTTCATATATATTCAATACCGGGCAGATTATTTTGGCATTCCAAAATTCATGGAGAGTTACAGGATAGGTGTATTCCTCTCTTTGACAATAGTTGCTGTAATTGCACTTCCATTTTATGTGTTTGAGTTTGTACCCCTATCCAGTAAACGGATGTATGTTTTGAAATCTGTTGTATGTATTGCTGCAGCAGTCATGCTGGTTTACATAATTGATATGGGCAGTCCGGAAAAGTTCAGGAATCAATACAACAACTCAGTTGCAACCTATATAGAAAGCAAAGTCCCTAAAGGCTTTCAAATGGAGTACGAAGGAGCAGTATTTGCATATCATAAAATCCGAAGGGGGCATTTCGGATCTCTTAACTGGACAATAATATCACCTGTTGAACAGTATTCCGAAGTAATAAATTACGGATTTCACACAGAACTGTGGGAATTCATATATGCCCTTGAAGATGCTCATATAAAAGAGCCCTTATTGAATGAACTAAAAATACCAACTGATTACCTGTTCCTTTACGTTGAAAAATACCCGCTGTTTATTGGTGATAATGTTAAATCACAATATCCCGTCAGCCTTGAGTATGCACAGAAGCCTTTACCTTCTAAGCCCAGCAGGCTTTCAGACTTTTATTCCAACAGGGAATACAGAATGATTTTACAGTCTAAAGCTTACTACTGGGCTGAGGAGTATATGTCCACTCACAATAATATGGATGTGTTTTATGAAGACTCACAGCTAAAAGTATACATGATCAAGCAAAACGGAAGTAAACCTGTCACTTTCTGATAAAAACCTCTGTTCTAAAGAACAGTAGATTTACTGTCTTTGCTTGCAACAAATACTGAAATTATTGAAATCAAGTAGCTGATAGTAAATAATATGCTTATAGTTGTAAGAAATTCTTCTATAGAGCAATTCATGCTTTTTGCGAGAAACATAGCAAAAACAGCCTGTAGAAACAATATCGACTGAATAACAAGCTCCATTCTCTGCCGATTTCCTATTATCAAACCAGGTATGAGTGAAGCTGAGATAAATCTGAAGGCGTACATGGGAGATAATATTTCTACAAAACGTCCTGCTCTTGACCAGTTCTGACCAAACACTGTTCTGAAAATACCTGTTGCATAAAACATTAAGAATAGAAATACAGGTATGGAAATCACCAGCAGTATAATTAAAGTATCTTTAAATGTTTTATAAAAAACTCCCATCTCCTGTTTTTCTTCACTGGCCTTTTTAAAAAAAACCTTTGCAATATTTACACTGAATAACTGTATTGGTATACCAAGCATTGTAAAAGCAATAGAGTAATATCCCACCTCTTTTATACTATACAACCCGTTGATTATAAAAGGTATGACAGAATATGAAAGAGTACTGAGTAAAAGTGCAGGAGTTGAAAAAAGAGGCTGGTTTTTGAACTTCTTTAAAACAAAATTCAAATCCTGCATTTTTACAGCCATAATGCTTTTTATATCAATTTTCGTCCTTTTCAACTGATACGTCTGGCTAACAACCATTGAGACAACCTGACTGGTTAACAGTCCATCAACACCTGCTCTAAATAACCCAAAAAGTGATTGCCCCGCACCAAGAACAACAGATTTGACAGCGGACACCGATGCAATAAGCTTATACTCCCTGTACCGGTTGTTATAACTTGTAATTGAATTAGTAAGTCCAAACAGCGCAAGTAGAGGTATGACAAAAAATATTCTTAAACCTATATTACCAAGAAATTCTGGTATAACCAGCAGTATACACGTTGTTATCAGAACTGAGAGTATCAAAGAAAGTATACATACCAGCAGGCTTGCCTTCAAGGCTGCTTCAGCTTCTTTGTCATTTGATGCTGAAACAACGGACATATCATAGCGTCCATTAACCAGAGGACCCGCAATTGCAGCTATTGTCATTACCAATGTATTCATACCAAGCTCTCCGGGTGTATAAAGCCTTGTAAGCAAAGGCGCTGCAGCAGCCATCGCTATCTGCGCAATCAAAGTACCTAAACTGAGAGTAAGAACGTTTTTAATATATGGTTCTGTGCCTTTCCCTGATATGGATTTAATTCTTTTAATTATTGACAATCTCATAATCTCCTGCCAGCATTATGTTTTCTCTCCTGTGACAGAGCTTCAAGAATAAGGTCTATCTGAGTATCCCACAGAAAATGCTCTCTTGCATATTCTCTCATTATACATGATAAACCAGATTTTTGTTTTATGATATGACAAAACTGAACAATACCGTCAATACTTATGTTCTTGTCATTATCCGGCAATACTTTTACAAAATCCAGTCCATCGTGGAGATACTTTTCTTCACAGGCAAAAACAAAAGGAATACCGCGTGCACAGTATTCCTTGTTTTTCAATGTTGATGCACGAACTGTTTTTTTTCTGTAAATACCAAGACACCCGATGGCAATATCACATTTATCGAACAATATATCCAGCTCTTCGTTTACTCTTGTTCCGTGGAATATTACATAATCCTTCAAGTCAAGCCTCCTTGCCAGTTCTTCCCATTCAAAGCGCATGACACCATCGCCTACCAGATGTAAATAAACTTTTATATCAGGATTATTTGCATAGTAATCTGCAAGTCCTCTGATTGCTCTGTCATAACCATGCCATGTATGCATTGATGACACTCCTATGAAATGCAAATCATCATCTTCCTTACCGGGCTTCCATCTTTTTATATTATCGAGCTCAACTCCATTCTCAATTTCGAGCACTCTTACGCCAAAAATCTCATCAGCAGGCATATATGTGGTAACCAGACTTATATTTCTTTTAATCCTTTTGTTTAAAGTATATTCAACCGTCTTCCCTATTAGTTTTTGAAAAACCGGCCAGTAGTTCATTTCTTCTTCATAGGGATATGTTGCCACTTCAATCACTATTTTTGTACCCTGGCGCTTCATAAACCCAAGCAGATTCAAAAAAAACGGGTCGCAATATGCATACCGTATATAACAAATATCTACCGGGTTATTTTTCAGCCATTTTTTGACGCCTGTATACAGAAAATACCGGAGTATCGCTCTGTTCCCCGGATTTTTTGCAATAACAGTTTCAGTACTTCTATTATTAATAGTTATTTTTTTTTCGTATACAGCGGTAAAAAACACATCCAGTCCTTTGTTTCTGAATGCCTTTACCTGCCCTTTCATTTTGTTTATCACACCGCTTTCCCTTTTATCATCAAACAAGAAAATCCCAAGGTACAATAGTTTCTTCATTAATGTACTCCTCGCCATCATATGAAGTTTTTTTACTTTTTTGATATATACATAGTATATATCTTTTTCTAAGCTGTATCAATATTATCTTGTCTTTTTAATTACGCCTTACCAAGCGACAGGAATGCCCCCGTGAAACTGTTTTGATAATCTTACCTTCTGCCCCTTATAAGATACAAATGGCTGAATACTATTACAGCTACTGGTGCCAGACAGAACGCCAATGCCGCTTTAAGGCCAGATGCATCGCTTATCAATCCCATGGCCAGCGGAATAGTTATGCCTCCGGCAGCACAGCACGCCATCATTATACCAAATGCGGTACCGGTATATCGAGGGTACCTGGTTTTGGTAACAGCCATTATCATGGGCCATATACCCGAAAAACCAAGACCTGTGAGAAAGAATGCAGCAAGGTTTAAGGCAAGGCTTTGGGTAAACAGGCCCGCTGTAAGGAAAACTGCCGAAAAAATTGCCCCGGCTATTATCAGTTCGCTTAGTCTTTTTGAAAACCTGCTCATAATATAACGGCCAATTATCATGCTCCCCCAGAAAAGAGAGAGCATAAGGGTTGCATAGTATCTTGATGTGTCCCATTCCTTTGCGTATGTGGTAATCCAGAATGCAATACCTTCTTCCACACCCACATACATTATCATTGACAGGCATAACACAACAAAGTCTTTTTTTCTTAAAAGCTTCATGGTTATGGTACCCTCAATCTTTTCACTGATCCTGAGGTCAGGATAAGGATACCTTATGAAGATAATCAGAAAAAACAATCCAAACAGAATACCTGCCCCGTACAACAGCTTCCAGCTTCCTGACACCACTATCATACCCACCGCTATAAATGGACCTGCAACTGTTCCTATGCTGAAAAATACCTGGGATATGTTCATTACCCTGTTTATGTTTGCTGCTGCAACGTCTGTCAGAAGAGTCGCAATGGCTCCTTCCAGTACGCCAAATCCTATACCAATGACAAATATCCCTGCAGCAACAGGTAAAAACAAGGAATTAGCAAAGACCACGGCGAGCCCTGTGGTAAAAAGGACAAGTCCCCCTGCTATAACTGTTCTTCTCCCGAACCTGTCACTTAATTCACCCGATACAAGCGGTCCTGTAAGAAGTCCGGCAAAATGAGCAGTCACAACCAGACCTGTTGCTGTCCTGTCAAGGGAAAAGTCAGATGCAATCTCATCAAGAACCCTCTGAAACACCGAAAGGTATACCCCAAGGCATATCATAACCCCAAAACACATTGCGTTTACTGCCTTTTTGCTGTCAGTTCTATAACTCATGAGATTTATAATATCTTATTCTTTAAACAAAATCCATAATGAATTTGATATTTTTAATGTTCACTTTTTTTATACTTTGAGCTGTTAATCCTTTCCTGCAGCAGTGTATAGAACAGGTCTTCATCAAAAGAAATATCCGTCCAGTTATCAGTCCATGATGAAAGGTACATTGCATTTGAAAGGCTCAGCCCGTTTATTCCTTCAACACCGGGAGCTATTAAATCTTCACCGTTTAATATGGCATCTATCCAGTTGTTTATTATCCCTGCATGCCCTGTTTCCTCACCCCTTATGGGAATATCACACTTCCAGCACTCCGGCTCGCCAAAGTTTCCCTTAAACTCCCTGTTGAACTGCCTCTCCGGAATCCTGAGTCTGTAGAATTCCAACTTTCCGTTCTCTATCACGGCCTTACCCCTGTCCGCAACAATTTCAAAGCGGTTTGTTCCGGCTGCTTCACCTGTGGATGTAACAAATAATCCGGTAGCTCCGTTTTGATACTCTGCATATGCAGTAACATCATCCTCAACCTCAATATCATGATACCTGCCTATACTGCAAAATGCCTTTACTCTTTTCGGCATACCGCATATCCACTGCCAGAGGTCAAGCTGGTGAGGACACTGGTTTAAAAGCACGCCTCCGCCTTCTCCGGCCCATGTTGCTCTCCAGTCTCCCGAATCATAGTAGCTCTGGGGTCTGTACCAGCTTGTAATAATCCAGCATGTCCGCTTTATATCCCCCAGTTCCCCACTTTCTATCAGGTCCTTCATCTTCCGGTACAGCGGGTTGGTGCGCTGGTTGTACATCATGCTGAAAACCCTTTTGCTTTTTACAGCCTGCTCATTCATCTGCCTGACCTGCCTGGTGTAAACACCGGCAGGCTTTTCACACAGCACATGGAGACCTTTTTTGAAGGCCTTAATCGCAGTACCGGAATGATGGTAATGAGGGGTTGCAATAATAACCCCGTCTATACTGTCAGATTTCAGTAGTGTACCCTCATCATTGTACAGTTCAATGCTGTCGCCAATTTCTTTTTTAATAATACCGAGTCTTTCATCATCAATATCACAAACAGCCGCAAGCTCACCATATGGTACCCTGCTGCCAACAATATCCCTTGCATGAGACAGACCCATATTACCCAGCCCTATAACCCCTATTCTCACCTTGTTCATTATCCTTCCTCCCTGATATTCCCTAAAATATTCCTTAAAGCCTTCAATGCCACTTCAAACTTTTCAGGCCCGTTATCCGGCATATCTTCTACATCCAGGTCAATCTCCAGTTCCTTGAACCCTGCAAACGAAGCAAGGTGAGGCTCCAGAGACAAAAATCCCTCAAATCCGCTCCGGTAAAGGTCTGCGAGTATCTCAGGCAGTTTTCCGTCACCATATCCTGAAGGAACAACGCTTTTGCTGCTGTATAAAGCATCCTTTATATGCATATATACAACATGCCCCTTTAGCATCTGATATGCCTCAGGATAGGTCCTGACATCACACTGGATGAAATTGGCAGGGTCGAACACAGCCTTCACAAACCTGCAATCCATTGTTTTCAATATATCAAGGCACCTTTCTGGTGTGTCCCCGTAAATGTTCTTCTCATTTTCATGCAGCAGAACAATACCACGCCCCTTTGCCGCTTTTACGAATTCACTCCATCTTTCCATCACTTCATCTCTGTAATTATCAGGGGATTGCCCTTTTGGTATATAAAAGCTGAACATCCTTATATACCTTGTTTGAAGAATATCTGCAATATCAAGTGTGTGCCTGAACAGTTCAAGATGGGGCTTAAAATCATCCCTGATACCGATTTTACCAATGGGAGAACCGACAGCCGAAATCTTAAAACCCCTTTTGTCAAGCTCCCTCTTTATTTCCCTTACCTCATCAAGGGAGTATGTCACAACTCCTTTTCCATTCACACCACGAATCTCAATGTGTTTAATATCATTTTTTTCAAGTGTGTCCATCTGCACTTTCAAATCCTGGTCAATTTCATCCGCAAACGCACTTAGTACAAATCTGCTCATATTATTTAGCCCTCCATATCAATTTCTTTGTTTGTCAGGTAGTTATAGCTTATCTCAAGGCTTTCAAAGGGATCTCTTAAGCATTCGTCCTGCTCAATTGCATACCATTTTATCCCTGTCTTCATACAGGCCTTTATTATCCTGTTCCAGTCAAGATTACCCTCGCCGATTTCAGAAAACATCTGTTTTCCTTCCTTAACTCCCATGTCCTTAAGGTGTACAACATCCATCCTGCCTTCAACCTTCTCTATCCAGTCAACCGGGTCTGCACCCCCGGCCTGTACCCAGTAAGTGTCTATTTCAAATCCGAATGTCTCAGCGTCAGACTCCTCAAACAGGATATCCATCCCTGTCCTGCCGGCAAACTTTTCAAACTCAAAATTATGATTATGGTAAATAAGCTTAAGCCCGCTGTCGTAAAGCTTCTTTGCAATCTGTGAGTACTTTCCTGCAAACTCAATGTACCCGTCTTTGCTGCCCCTGTATTTCTCAGGCATCGAACCAAGTCCTACATACCTGCAATCCCAGAGTTTATGCTGGCTTATTACACTGTCGATATCATTCTCAAGACGGGCAGAAGAAATATGCGTTGCACATATACTCATTTCCAGCCTGTCTGTGAACTCCTTAAGCCTTTCAGGCTCTATAGGCCCTATTGCAGATACCTGAACAGCATCATAACCGATATCTTTTATCCTTTTTAGTGTTCTCTCAATATCATCAGGTGTCTTCGTATAGTCCCTTAATGTGTAAAGCTGTGCCGCAAGCAATTTCTTATCCATGTTTCTACACTCCAAACAGTTTGTTTTAGTCCCATTTTACTATATAATATAAACATAATCATTGTTGTTTTTGACAAAAATGTTGTTTTTCTTGACATCACGGTACAGGGAGGTAAAACATGCTTTATTCGTATTACAGGCAGCCTGAACATTTTATAGATTATACCCATTCCAGGACATCCCATGTTTCAGGCATGGATTTTCATCTTCACAATCTGTTTGAAATATACTATTTAATTTCTGGTGACGTCAGGTATTTCATTGAAAAGAACGCCTTTATGCTGCAACATGGTGATCTGCTCGTTATGAACAGCAGCGAAATACACAGGCCCTCATTTCTATCCGATAAAGAATATGACAGGATTACCATCCATTTCGACTCTCAGATAATAAAAAAGTTCAACACCGAAAACTTCAACCTGCTTGGCTGCTTTACCGACAGACCCGTTGGGGAACAGAACAGAATGAGGCTGGACAGCAGACAGATAGTTGAAATAAAGCCTCTCTTCTACAGGCTGGAGGATGTACAGAAAAACAAGCTGCCCGGATATGAAATACTTTTTCTCACCGGCTTTATTGAACTTCTTTACTTTATCAACAATGTGTTCCTAAACAGCAGGTACCATACGCATAGTTCAAGCGTACCTGCAAAAATACTGCCCGTCATCGAATATATTGACAGCAATCCCGGCAGCGACCTCTCTCTTAAAGCCCTTGAAAACAGATTCTATATCAACAGGTACTACCTTAGCCGCCTTTTCAGGGAGGCCACAGGCAGCAGCCTTCATAAATATATCATTTACAAGAGGATTTCAAAGGCAAAAACACTTCTTTCAAAAGGATACAGTGTTACGGAAGCTGCTGAAAGGTCAGGCTTTAAAGACTATTCAAACTTCCTGCGAAGGTTTAAAAACACTGTGGGTATTTCTCCTGGACAGTTTAAAAGAGCAACCGGTCTGTATTAATGCTATAACCCCCGCTTCATAACAGCCTCAGCTATTCTCTCAAATATCGGTGCGGCAGTCCTCCCTCCGTAAACACCATTTTCAACAAACACAGCTGCTGCATACCTGGGATTCCTTCCTGGAAAATACCCCGCAAACCATGCATGTACAACCTTTTTACCGTTTACATACTGACCGGTCTCGGCGCTTCCTGTTTTGCCTGCTGCCCCGCCGTATCTGCCAAGGTCTACCGATGAAGCCGTACCATAGTCAATAACCTGTTCCATCATATGCCTTATAGCATTTGCCGTCTTTTTTTGTATTATTCTCGTACCTTCGTCAATCCTTATATTTCTTATAAGGTTGCCGTCATCATCTACAATTGAATCTACAATATTTATCCTGTTCTTTATCCCGCCGTTGGCGATGGTTGCAGCAATATCTGCAACCTGGACAGGGGTTGCCAGTATCGCACCCTGCCCTATTGATATGTTTGCAATATCCCCGCTTGAATGCATTGCATCAGGAGAGGGTATGTTCCCGGCTGATTCCTCCACACCCTGGTACATAATACCCGTTACCTCTCCCAGCCCAAACAATGAAGCATTTTCAAGCAGATTGCGATAACCGGTCTTAAGACCCAGATTTATGAAAAAAGCGTTGCATGAATGGGCAAAGGCAGACTCAAGGTCCAGCACTCCGTGACCTCCACTGTCGTAAGAAGAGCATTTGAAGATCCTTCCCCCCAGGCTTAAAAACCCTTCACACCTGAAATACTCCGGCACTTGTATATCATTCTCAAGTGCTGCTGCAGCATCCACAATTTTGAAAACGGAACCTAAATCATATGAAGCTGCCGCTTTATTGAAGAGCTCGTTATCAGTGCTGTCCATGTAGTCCGCAACTGAGTCTGTATCAAAATCCGGTTTGCTTGCCATTGCCACAATATCACCGTTGTTTACATCCTCAACAACAACTGCACCTGATACACCTGCTTTATCCAGGATATCTTCTACT
>CAYYGK010000051.1:0-1363 GCA_964471145.1 uncultured Eubacteriales bacterium
GCGGTCGTTTGGTATACCTATTTTGCCTAGGTATGCTTTGGGGAACAGGTGGTGGCGCTCAAGGGCATTTTTCGTTCCCGTCGCTGCCGGACTGAATAGCTCGCGCGTAGTGAGCGTGGAGAACAGCACCTTGGCACCGAGTGCGTTAAGTGCCGCACAATACCCAAACCACACTGGACTCCTTGAAGCAGACGTAGCAAGGTCGTTTGGCAGGGTCGCATTAAAGTAATCATTCGTAAACACCGCTGCAATCTTGCCTTCAAGCAGGGCTGTAAACTCCGCTCCCGTTGTTACATTTCTGAGGTCTGCCAGATCAGCCTCCACAACTGTTTCCGGGGAGCTTGTATAATATCTAGAGATAGAGCCCATAAAGAACCATTTCGCAATAAGCTTACGAAGCTCTGTTTCCTTCATGTTATATTCGTGCTTCCCGATAAGATATAGGGCATACGTATAAACAAGGGCGTTCTTTGCAGAGATGAGTGATTTGCTCACGAACCCCGCAGCCTCGATGCACTTAATAAAATCATGCCACGTCTGGACGTTTAGTACCTTGTCCAGCACAATTTTTAATTTGGCGAACTGTCCTTCGCGCAGTTTTTCTGAATAGACTTCCGTTTCAAAATCGCGACCGCGGAGGAGTTTGTAGGCGTAATTGAGCCGGGCTCTTTTGAAACCGTAGCTCATGGCCACGCGTACAATGTGTGTCGGTGAAGGCTCAAACAGAAAATTATAAGCCGTGCCGGATTTGGGGATTTTAGCACTCTTGCAGAATTCCTCAATCTTCTGTCGGCCTTCCTGCCAGTAAACTGAGATGAGGGTGAGGATAAAATCGTCCTCACCGAGTTTTTCGCCGCCGGAATTTACGCGGACGAATATGTCTGCTACGCTTTCCTCATTTGAGTTACCATTGATCTCAAGGGTTGGAATGTTGTAATCGCCAAGCGCAAGCAGATCCATTATATTCTGCTGGACTGTTTGCTTTTCGGTAACAGTCAAAGTACCGCCGGTCTTTTCTCTGTTTTCCTGCACAGACTGAACGAACTCCATAATGTAGTCAAAGCTCCTAGGCTCGTTTAGGAAAACATCGCTGATATCGTAAATCCAATCGGTAGCCTTCTTTTTAGCGTTGTCACCCACCTCAAAAGTCCGTGTAAATGGGTTGAAAGAGATGGTTATAAACCGCTGATTATACTTTTCATCCATCACTTCTTTGTGCCGCATAACAGCGTAAAGAGATGTCATTCTCTGCTGTCCGTCAATGATGAGACTTTTCGGCGCCGAGTATGGCTTATTGTCAGTGCCTATATTTTTAACCTTGTTTTGCGAGTCAGAGGAATCCCAAATCATAAGGTAGCCTATG
>CAYYGK010000051.1:1373-14389 GCA_964471145.1 uncultured Eubacteriales bacterium
AGGTCCCGCACTTTGGGCGCTTTCCAAACATAGCCCCTCTGCAGCTCCGGAAGGCCCAGCTTGCCGCTTTCAACTTCGTCAATGATGTTTTTCAGTTTGCGGGGAACTTGCGTAAACAGCTCTTTTGCCATGGGTGTTTCCTCCGTTAAGTCTGTTTTTATGCGTATTTCTGGTGGCGCACGTTAACCCTTGGGCCCCATTAGTGTACTTGTAACTTTTCAGGCATCTCCAGCTTCGGCCAGCATTTCATAAAAAACATTCTCAGAGATGATCTCGATGTCCATTCCGTTTGCCTTGTACTTTTCGGCCTTTTTATGCTTGCTGCTCTTTCCGTCTTTGATGCTGGTGCAATAATCATTATTGCCAAGCACGAGATAATTTGTGTCTTTGGTCACTCCGTCGCCGCATAGACCGCCGAGATTGACCACTATCTGTATGGCATCCTTTCGGACCATTTTCTGCAGTGCGCCGGTAAAGCAGAATACTCTTCCATACACAGAGGTCGTCTCGTTAAAATCGGCAGTCGTTGCTGTAATGTGTACAGCTCTAAGGCCGGAGCGTTGCGGGTATAGAGTGCTTATGTCGATCCCATTGGCGCTGAAATATTCTTTCATGTACTCATAGCAAGCTATCATCTTGTTAATATCCGATAATGCCCGATGCTCTACGCCGCTTTCGAAGCCAAATCGTTCTGCTAAATCGCACAGGCGATGGCGCCGCTGATCCTTGTATAATCGCCGGCTTAGCCTCATTGTATCAACAAAACTGTTTGGGAACACGACTTTTGGGTTCAGGGAGGTACAAGCATCATAGATAAAATTAACATCGAAGTTTGCGTTGTGAGCGATAACCGGCTGATCGCCTACAAAATCGATGAAGCTAGACAAGGCAGCCTCAATGCTGGGAGCCCCTGCAAGCATTTCATTTGTAATGCCCGTAAGCTCTGTAATAAAAGTATCAATCGGATTGTTAGGCTTGACAAGGCTCTGAAACTCTTCAACAGCAGTCCCGTTTTGCACCTTGACAGCGCCCAACTCGATTATCTCATCCCATGACGGATCAAGCCCGGTAGTCTCAATATCGATTGCCACGTATGTATCGAGCGACTCCAGAAGGCTCTTACCTTTTCCTTCACGTAAGTGAGTCGCAGAAGACAAGTTGCCTATGGTTAATCCGTCTGGCCCTATGCTTATACTAATTCCGGGTGCTGCCATTGTGCATACCTCCGATCTTTTTTAGATGCTACAGGCGGCAAAGTAGTATTGTTGTTGCGACTGAACTCATGTTTCTAAGTATACATACCAATAATATCCTGCTCAAGTTATATATTATTGCTATGAACTGTAGCTTAATGAGCACTCGCATTATTGCTATAATGGAACATAAAATAAATTGGTGCGAGTTGCCCATTATAGCCTTTATACACCTTTTCATATTCAATCCTTTTCCTTTATGATTGTATTACATATTCCAACATATTACAACAATTTAATTTCTAAAATTCCGTTTAATCAGAAAAATGCTTGTTTCATCAGTAAATATATTGACAGTTGTTATAGCAGTTTTCAAGTAGGGGTGAAAAAAGTTCACACTTCCCAAATATTGCCTTAGGCTATATACTTTATATAAAAGAACTTGCAGTACCTGTATACAGGGGTTATAGGAGAAAAGCATGATGTTAAATACTTTATACTGGAGAAGGTGATTAGTAATGATTATGCCTACAGCATTTATTAATGAACTTCAGTCGGCTTATACCATCAGCAAAACCGGTAATGATAAGGTATATCACAATACCAGGCTTCTTCTAGACCTCTATTCTAAAGTTCTGTGGAGGGTTGAACAGTCACTGGATGATCTTGATGCGGAATGCTATGAGGCAGACAAGAAACACCTTTATGACCTTATTATCAGTCTTAGTTAAACGAAGAGATGGTAGATGGATGGCTTAAAATATCCAAACGTTTGGATATGTGGCGCCATACATTTGCAACAAGGTTATTTGAAGAAGGAGCAGACCCTAAAACTATTTCAGAACTTTTAGGGCATACTAATGTGGCATTTACTCTTAATACTTATGCACATGTAATGCAGAATAAGAAACAAGAAACAATAGATTTACTCAATTCTATCAGTATTTAATTGCCTTAAAGCAAGGTATTACTGCATTTTAAGCATTTCTATTTGACAACAATTTGACAACAACCAGGATGATTTTACTTGATATTAGACGGTTTTTCAGACCAATTATTGGTAATTCATGCAAAAAGAAAAACCGCTGAAATGTTGTCATATCAACGGCTTACTGGTCGGAGCGACTGGATTTGAACCAGCGACCCCTTGACCCCCAGTCAAGTGCTCTACCAAGCTGAGCCACGCCCCGTAACGGATTTAAATTATAGCATATGTAAGTCTTAATGTAAATAGCTGCTTGAAAGGTCTCTTTATCTTTGAATGTCTGATGAATAATAGAAATAAGGAAGATTAATAATAACTGTAAACACTGACACTACGTGTACTAACTACATATACTTTAGAGAGTTGCGTGATTAGATGGGGTTTGGGAAAACACTAAAGGAACTTTTGTTATTCAGTGAGCCCGGACAGAGGAAAGAATACATTCTTGCTGAAAACAATTATGATAAAGCAAGAAATACAGTTAGAGGGGATGAACAGCCTGAAGATACAGGGAAGAATGATGCTGCAGAAAAGGAGGTTATGAAATCAGGCAGCCACAGGAACGAAAAGCTGATGCCTGGCAGTAGCAAAGCTGCTAAAAACAAAAAGAGAGAGCAGGATTACAGGCATAATGAAGTGCCAGGTCCGGTTGTCAGCAGTGAATTGGATAAGAGTTTAAAGTACATGAGAAATATATTCAGCATCCCGCAAAACGGGGATATGATATTAAGGGAATTTAGTGTAAACATCAACAACAGGCAGGTTGAAGCCTTTGTTCTTTTCTATGACGGCATGACGGACAGGAAATTAGTAAATGATAACATACTTCAGCCGTTGATGCTGCTTTCTAACATGGATATTAAGACTGATGAAAAGGATATAGTCCATTATGTAAGGAAGCACCTTTTGCCGCAGAATCAGCTTACTATCTCAAATAAGTATCGGAAGATTATAGACCTGATAAATTTCGGCGGGTGCGGACTGTTTATAGAAGGGTGCAAATATGCTTTCGGGGCAGACGTTAAGGGATGGGAGCACAGGAATGTTGAAAGGCCCAATATGGAGCTTGTAATAAGGGGGCCGCAGGAAGGATTCAATGAAGTTCTCAGGGTCAATACCGCACTTGTAAGAAAGATCGTAAAAGATGAAAATCTTGTAGCTGAAGATGTATCAGTAGGGAAAAGGGGTAAAACTGCATGCTCGCTTATGTATATAAAAGACATAACCAATGACAGCCTTGTGCAGGAAGTAAGAAGAAGGCTAAAAGGTATCAATGTAGACTTTCTGATAGATTCAGGAGAGCTGGAGCAGTACCTTGAGGACCATACTTTTCTTCCTTCCCCCCAGATGATAGCTACCGAAAGGCCTGACAGGGTAGCAGCGGCCCTTACGGAAGGAAAAGTAGCTGTAATAATGAACGGAAGCCCCAATGCCCTGATAATGCCGGTAACAATTGGAGCATTCTTTCATACACCCGAGGATTCATATGTGAGGTTCTCATACGCAAATCTATTCAGATTGGTAAGATTCTTTGGAATAATATTTGCGTTGTTCCTGCCGGCCATATACATAGCGATAACGAATTTTCACCAGGAAATGATACCGACCGATCTTCTTCTGGCGATAGAAGCTTCCCGTGAAAGGGTGCCATTTCCGTCACTGGTAGAAATACTTATAATGGAGTTTGCGTTTGAGCTTATAAGGGAAGCAGGTATCAGGATACCAGGACCTATAGGTCCTACCCTTGGCATAATAGGGGCATTGATACTTGGGCAGGCCGCTGTTGCAGCAAATATTGTAAGCCCTATACTGATAATTATAGTAGCGGTAACAGGAATAGGCTCATTTGCAATACCCGATTTTTCTATTGCTTTTTCATTCAGAATACTAAGGTTTTTATTTATAATACTGGCTTCTCTTGCAGGATTTCTTGGTTTTACTGCAGGGTTATTCATATACATGCTGCTTCTGTGTGATGCAAAATCATTTGGAGTTCCCTTCATGGCACCTGCGGGACCGAGCACAATAGGCATATTAACTGATAGTATTACAAGAGCGCCAATATGGAAACAGGAGAGAAGACCTGACTTTTTAAATACAAAGAATGAAATGAAACAGGGAAATATCAGCAGGCAGTGGGCTTCAGATGAAAAGAAGAAAAACAGGAGTTGATTAATTGAGAAAAACTACAGTATTCGGCAGGTGGGAAAGCATTTCTCTGCTCCTGGTATTTATTTGCATACAGCTTTACATAAACATGCCCAGGATAGTAGCTGAAAAGGCGGGTACAGCTGGATGGATACTTGCCTTTTATGTATCTGTTTTAGCCTTGGGATTATTTATGATAATCAGTGTACTGTACAGGAAATATGAAGGCATGGACATACTGGATGTTACTCAGAAGGTTTTTGGCAATACGATAAAGGTTATAACGGGACTTACCTTTATGATCTACTTCTTAATCATTACAGCCTTGGTTTTAAGGCAGTGCAGTGAGAATATAAAGATAGTTTCATTAAGCCTTTCGCCCATAAGTTTTGTAATGTTTTTTCTTGCAGGATGCATGGCGGCAGGGGCATATCTGGGAATAGAAGCAATAGCCAGGGTTGCTGCAATTGGTGTCCCAATAATTATTGCTGCATATGTTTCAACACTTGTGGGGGTTACAGAGTATGTTGATGTATCTCAAATAACTCCAATTTTAGGAGAAGGGCCCCACGCAATACTTATTGGAGGACTGACAAACATCTCTATTTATACCGGACTTGTCTTGATACTGTTTTTGCCGCCTTTCCTCAAAACAAACAAGAATCTTCGGGCTGCAGGATACACAGCACTTATACTGTCCACAGCTTTTTTTACAATGGGTTCACTTGTATACCTGCTTGTGTATGCATATCCAACAGCTATCGAAAACTTCCTTCCCATTTATCAGCTAGCCAGGCTGATAAACTACGGGAGGTTCTTTCAAAGGATTGAGTCGGTTTTTCTGATAAGCTGGGGTCTTTCCGCTTTTCTGTACCTTTCATTGGGGCTTTTCTTAACAACATATGTATTTCAGAAATGTTTTGGTCTTAAATATTACAGACCTTTGGTACTGCCCCTTACAATTCTGATTTTTACACTTGGCATGGTGCCATATAATCATGTCAGTACCATAAAAATTGATACTGAATATTTTGGGCCCTATGCATGGATGGTTTTGTTCGGGATTTCTTTACTGGTACTGACAGTGGGAAATATTAAAAAGGGCAATAGAAAAAAGGGAGGATAGCATATGGCGGCTAAGATAAAAACCCTAAAAACAGTTGTTGTATCAATAATTCTTTTGTTAGCGATGTGCGGCTGTTATGATTCCAAAGAGATAGATGACCTGGCATATGCATCAGCAATAGGACTGGATACAGGTAAGACAAATGAGCTTAAAATGACGGTACAGATTATGGTACCGAAGGATATCGGAGCCGGGGCAGAAGCCGGAGGCGGAGAAAGGGCAAGAACTGTTACAACAACTACAGTTGAAACTCCCACGATATATTCAGGACTTAATCTGATTAACAATTACATAAGCAAACAGTTAAATCTTTCACATGCGAAACTGCTTGTGATATCAGAGGAGCTGGCAAGAAAAGGCATACAAAAATACCTGTATTCTATGATAAGGGGAAGACAGTTCAGGGGGAACATGTATATTGCAGTTTCAAAATGCAGTGCGGAAAAATATCTAAATAATGTGAATCCCAGACTTGAAGCAAACCCGTCAAAATATTTCGAATTGAGGCACAGCGCTTTCAAATATACTGCATTTACGGCTGATACTACACTCATAAATCTCTATATGCAGGAGACGTGTACATGTTCACAGGCGGTAGCAACACTGGTAAGTGTCAGTCGTTTCAATTCATCTGAAGAGTTTAATATGGAAGACTCAACCTACAGGCAGAAAAACAGGGAGAAACCATTGGAGGGGGACTACGAAGCAGGACACATACCGCAAAAGGGAGAAGTGAGTGATGAGATCATGGGACTTGCGGTTTTTGACGGCGATACAATGGTAGGAGAGCTGGACGGCCAGGAAACTACATATTACCTGATGCTTGTTGATCAGTTTATTAGAGCATTTATGACAATTGAAGACCCTCTTGATAAGGAAAACTATATCATTCTTGATGTAAGGCCCAGGAAAAAAACAGTTTTAACCACTGAAATGATAAAAGGAAAACCATTCTGCAATGCAAAACTTAATCTTGAAGCAGATATTCTCTCGATACAGAGCGGTATAAATTATGAGGCGAGCGAGAACCTTTATATCCTTGAGACAGCTGCAGAAGATTTTATAACAACCGAAATAAAGAGGTTTTTAGAAAAGACTTCAAAAAAATACAATGCGGACATATGTTCATTTGGTAAAAGCTTAAAGATGAGAACGCTTTTATGGGAGGACTGGATGAAAACGGACTGGCTGAATAAGTATGAGGATGCTGCTTTTGAAGTTGAGGTAGATCTGAAACTCAGAAGAGCCGGCCTTATAATACGATCACAGCCGTATTTTTCAACAGAGGGTGAGGAATTCAAGTAGTGTTTACATTAGGCAGGATTGCTGCATTATTATTAATAATATGGGTGTCTATAAGGACTGTTTCATATGCCTTCTGGGTTTGGAGACAGAAAAACATATCAGGTGGGGTTGTGGTTATGATTATTGCTGCCGCAGTGATTATACTGCCTGTATATGTGATGTTTTTCCGGTAGACAAGCAAGCTATTTGCGTTGTAACATAAATCTCTGGCAGTCATACTAAATGTTGAGCTACCAGTAATTCAATATACTAATTTAGTATGCGCTGCTCAAATAGGCTTATCAACGTAAATTGCTCACAAGCAGGTCATGATTGAATTTTGAGAATAGATATACTGTAAGGGGGTGGTGAGTATAATTGATATATTCATGTGAACCAATCGCAGATAAAAAGGGAATACCACAGACTTCCGTCTACCAGTCCTGTGAGGACCCTTCCCTATAAAAAGAAACTTTCCGAGTGGATGATAGTAAGAAAGGTCCTCGACAGGTTCCTGAATTAATATCAGATGTCTTTGAGCTCTGTTTCTTCTGTCTGCTGAGATTTTTTTCTCTTCTCAGCCAAACGCTTAAGACTTTTTTTGGCACCGTAATAAAGGTTTTTATTACCGGAATTCTTCTTCATGAACTCAAGAAACTCCCTGTATTTCATTTATTCAAACCTCCATTCATAATAATATATACACTGTTGACAATAATTATTATATGCCTGAATTTTTGTTATGTGAGTGTTATGTCAAACCGTCAACCACGATATTTGGTGAATTTGACGAAATCCACTTTACTTTTTTGTGCACATATGATACAATTTGATCATGGTTTACATAATATAAAGGAGGAAACCATGAAAAACAAAAAAGGAAGGAAGAGTGTCATCAGACTGACTGATTGTGACAGGGAGGTTATTTCCAAGTATTCAGGCCTTGAGAAAGCTCTTTCAGCCGGTTTGAAGAGTTCTTCAGAACACGAAGAAGAAAAATAGAAAAACAAAAAAGAGAGAGAAAACTTACCCGGATTGCTTGATACCGGGTATTTTTTTGCCTTTAGGCAAAGAAAACCTTGTGCATACCATCTGTAGCTGAAATAAGGGGAGACAGGGCTTTTCTGATTCTTTTCAATACATTGACAATTGCACTGATAGAGGCTATTATGTGTTTGTGGGAAGGAAATTAATCTCTCCCCTGGAGGAGGGGGTATTCCTGCCCTGGTACGGAAACAAGAACTTGTAGGGGTACCTGTATGTCTTGTGAACTGGAGATAATAGACAGGTTGATTACCGAAATTGAATCGGGTGTTTTAAAGGCTGATGAAAAGTTGCCTTCTGAAAATGAAATGGCTGACAGTTATGGGGTGCCCAGAATTACAGTAAGAAAGGCATACAAAAGGCTCCAGGAGCTTGGATATATATATTCCAGGCAAGGTAAGGGAAGCTACATCAAGGACAGACACAGGCAGATTGAGCTAGTCCTTTCAGGAGATGTAAGTTTCAGCAGTAAAATGAGAAATATGGGTTACAATATCAAGTCAGAAAATATATTCTGTGAAAAAATACAATACTGTAAAAAAATACATGACTTTCTTAACACAAGTGAAACGGATGAAGTCTACCGTATTGGAAGACTCAGATATGTTGATGACAGACCAATTGCGCTACACGTATCTTATGTTGCAAAGTCTGCTTTCCCCAGTATTGGGACATGTGGAAACAGCATTACTTCAATGTTTGAATATTATAACAGCAAAGGGTATGAGCAGTTTTGCTCCACACCCAGTTATCTGAGTGTCACTTTTCCTACCAGCTTTGAAAGGGAGATTTTCGATTGTTCCAATTCAATTCCATTTCTGGTGCTTGAGTCTGGATGTATGGACAAATCTACCGGAGAAGTACTTGAGTACACAAAAATTCTCTACAGAAGTGACTGCTTTACCTACGTAATGTCTTAACCTTCTTAACAAAATCTTTACAACATTTACAAAGTCTTAACTCTCGTTAACTTGGCAACAAGTTAGAATTAATCTGTATGAAAAATTTATTCACAGAGGTTTTTTTTATGAACAGAAGAAAAAGGACAGAAATTCTGGTAAAAAGCTCAGATGAGATTCTTAAGCAGTTGTCAGCAGTGATTACCGGCAAATACCATGTAACAGTTTTAGAGCAGCCGGAAGATGGACTGGTAATGGTAAAAATAAGGGAAACAGCACAAAAGACCCTGTTTTATTTAGGAGAAGTTCTGGTTACAGAGTGCAAGGTGCAGATAAATGGAAGCCCGGGGATAGGTATAATAAAAGGCCACCAGCCTGAAAAGGCATATCAGCTGGCTGTCGTTGATGCTGCCTGTAATGCAGGGCTTGATGAAACAGCGGGATGGGGAAAGTTGCTTTTGCAGCAGCAGGAACAAATAGTTAAAGAAAAACAGAGACTTGACAGACAGATACTCAGGACAAAGGTTGATTTTCATACAATGAAGCTGACGTAACATGGGTATGTGATTTCTGCCCGGATATTGGAGGTTCAAGAATGAGGCTTGATATGGTGCATGATATACAAAACGCTTACAGGAAAGTTCTTGATTCAATGTCCAGACCTGGCATTATAAATAACATTTATGAGCAGGCACAGATGATTGATATTGATGTGAAGTGCAGCAAGGTGGCAATAATTCTTGCACTTATGCTGCTTGACACAGAAGTGACCTTCAAGGTGGCAGGTATTTATGAGAAAGAAATCGAAAGGCTCATAAATCAACTTACCTATGCTGAAATTGTGAATGCTGGAGATGCGGGGTTTATTTTCATTTTGAATGATGCAACTCAGTCAGCGGCTGATGAGGCAATTGAGTCTGCACACCCGGGAGATTTAATGAACCCTCACAATTCTGCAACTATTATTATGGAAGCAAGGGCATTTTCAGGTGGAAGTTCTGTATCTCTTACCGGGCCGGGCATAGATGGCAGCATTAGCGTTGAAATGGATTACTCCCATCAGTGGATTGATATACGAGAGCAAAAAAACTTAGAATATCCCATTGGGGTGGACATGATATTTTTTGATGATAGCGGTAAGTTAATGTGTATTCCAAGAACTACAATAATACGGTTGTAAAGAGCAGGTGAAATAAAAATGGGTTATGTTGCGGTCAAAGGTGGAACTTCTGCAATTGAAGAGTCCATAAAACGATTGAAATATGAAAGACTGAAAAAAGGTACTACTCTTGATATTGAAAACATCAAGGGAGGAATGAGGTGCCTTATGGATCAGGTGATGTCTGAAAGCAGCCTGTACAGTGAAATTCTTGCAGCACTGGCAATAAAGCAGGCGGAAGGAAGCCCGGAGGAAGCGGTCTTCCTGCTGAGGGCTTACCGTTCCACACTTCCCCGGAAGCATTACTCCAGAACGGTAAACACAGAAGATATGTCCGTTGAAAGAAGGATATCCGCAAGCTTCAAAGATATTCCGGGAGGCCAGATACTGGGGGCCTGCTACGATTATACACACCGGCTTATTGATTTTAATATGGCAAATGAGACAAGGAACAGTGTTTTCCAATGGTTGAAAGAATTCAATGAAGTAAGAAATGATGTACAGGGGTTGCAGGCAGGCGATTTGAACAGGCTTCCAAAGGTTATGGATTACCTGAGAAAAGAAGGATTGCTGGAGGAACGTACAGAAAATGATACTACCCCTGACGATATAACTCAAAAAAGTGTCGAGTTTCCAACAACCAGAAGCGAAAGGCTGCAGATACTCACCAGGGGACAGACAGGTGCGGTTACTTCACTGGGATATGCAGCACTGAGGGGTTATGGTGCTTTTCATCCTACGGTTGGTGAAGTAAGGGTTGGATGTATGGGAATTTACATTGACAATCCCTTTAATAAGAAAAGTGACGAAGATGATTCCTACTATATAGGTGAAATAAAAATAACTGAAGTTGAAACTCTTTTTCCAACAAAGGTTGAGAAAGAAAACGGACAAAATGAAATCGAGTTCAAAACAGGTTATGGTGTATGTTACGGACAAAATGAAACCAAGGCTATTGCAATGAGTATACTTGACAGATGCCTTGAAACCCGTGACCCCTCTTATCCAACACATAATGAAGAGTTCGTCCTTTTACATATTGATTCGGTGGAGTCTACAGGTTTCATTTCGCATCTAAAGCTCCCACATTATGTGACATTCCAGTCCAAGCTTGACAACGTCAGAAAGTCCAGAAAAACATCAGCAGGGCAGAAGGAGGGACAGAATGAGGCTTATGATGATTAATTACAATTTTGCTTTTTTTGATGAAGGCTCCAAAAGGGAAATAAGGAGAGCCACCTTGAAGGCTGTTGCAATACCCGGATACCAGGTTCCATTTGCCTCAAGGGAAATGCCTATTGCAAGGGGATGGGGTACAGGCGGACTGCAGCTGACACTGTCATTAGCAGGTAAAACCGATATATTGAAAGTCATAGACCAGGGCTCTGATGAATCTGTGAATGCAGTAAATATAAAAAAGCTGGTAAGCAAAACAACAGGGATTAAAATAACTGATAAAACTTCTGAAGCAACAATAATTCAATCAAGACACAGGATACCGGAGGTTTCACTTGAAAGCGGACAGATATTGGTGCTGCAAGTTCCTATACCTGAGCCGTTGAGGTATTTCGAGCCAAGTGAACTGGAGACCAGGAAGCTGCATGCTGAAAAGGAATACAGCGGAGCGTGGCTTATGCTCTTTGAGCAGATTATGAATTTCGGCAACATGTCAACAGGAGCAGACCATCCTGTAATGGTGCATGACAGGTATGTAATGGCCCCAAGCCCCATACCGAGGTTTGACAATCCCAAAATGAACTGTTCAAAGGCACTGATTCTGCTGGGGGCGGGGCGTGAAAAAAAGGTTTATGCCATACCTCCTTTTACAAAAGTTGTTTCATTGGCATTTGATGACTACCCATTTGAGATCGAAACATTTGAAGATAAAGAGTGCAGGCTGTGCGGGGGATCAGGAATTTTCATGGATGAGTTTTATGATGAATTAACAAAAGAGAGCTATTACATGTGCAACGATACCAGTTACTGCCTGGCAAGGTTGAACCGAAACGCAGAGGGGGAAGCATAGAGATGAGCTTTGAGCAGCCGGTTCTGACTGTTGAAAAATTGAGCAAACAATATGGCAAAGGCTGTACAGGCTGTGCGGGCAGAAACAAACTTATAAAGAATTTCTGTCCTGCCTGCAGGACGGTGTATGCCTGCAGAGATTTGAGGTTTGATTTATACCCAGGAGAAATACTTGGAGTGGTGGGCGAGAGCGGGAGCGGAAAGTCCACCATGATGCAGTGTCTTTACTTTGACCAGGAAGTCAGCAAAGGAGTTGCCTATATTAGTAAATATAAAAATGGAAAAGCCAACATATTTAATGAAACATCTCAGCAAAAGAGATTTATAAGAAACTACATGATGGGAAAAGTTTATCAGAACCCGCTGCTGGGTCTGAAAATGAAATTCTCTTCCCTTGCAAATATAGCTGAAAAACTCATATCAGCCGGCATGAGAAATGTTGGAGACATGGTTGAAAGAGGAAGCTATTTGTTAAAACACGTAAAAATACCGGTTTACAGGATGAAAGAAGTGCCTGAAAATTTTTCGGGTGGTATGCAGCAGAGGGTTCAGATTGCGAAGGCACTGTCTAACAATCCCCCCATCCTGCTCCTTGATGAGGTAACAACCGGGCTTGACCTGTCAATACAGGCAAATGTACTTGACCTTATCAAACAGATTCAGAGGGAATTAAACATCAGTATGGTGGTTGTTTCTCATGATCTTGGGGTGATAAGAATGCTGGCAGACAGGACCATTGTGCTTTTAGATGGCAGAATAATAGAACAGGGATTAACTGACCAGATACTGGAAGACCCACAGCACAGATATTCGCAGCAGCTTGTACATTCACTGCTTTAAAAGAGGTGCCGATAAATGTATGTGATAAAAAACGGTTTGATAGTAACTGAAAATGAAATATTCAGGGACCATGACCTGTATGTGGAGGAGGACAGGATAGTTGATATCCGCCCCCGAAAAAACAAAGTCAGCAGGGGCTGGGAAGTAATTGACGCAGCAGGGGGATATGTTACCCCTGGGTTCATTGACATCCACTCCGACTATATTGAACATATGGCCGCACCCAGGCCAATGTGTCTTATGGATTTTAACCTTAGTATCAGGGAGACAGAAAAGCAACTTATATCCCATGGTATAACAACCATGTTTCATT
>CAYYGK010000052.1:0-14297 GCA_964471145.1 uncultured Eubacteriales bacterium
TTATTGTTTTCAACGATGTCCGCAAGATCTGCAAACAGCCGGCTTTCTCCGGCCTTGTTCTTAAAATCCGCTATTGCCGTAAGCTCCATGCTTATGTTTGTGTATATCAGCTTTTTGCCCCCGGGTATCTCAGGCAGGTTCAGCGTAGTTTGTACTGCACTGTTCAGGCCGCCTATGTGTGTTATCATCGCAGCAGGGTTTACAAGCCCTTTCTGCATCATCTCCAGTGACTCTTTCATATCCTCAGTGTTTCCCCCGCTGGTACCGACTATGTGTGTTGAATTATAGTGCACGTTATAGAAGTTGAACTGCGCCGAAAAGCTCTTATCAGTAGGGCCTGCAAAAAAATTAAGGCAGCCGTCCTTGCCCAGTATGGCGTCTCCCTGCTCAACAACCTGCCGTACAGGCGCAAAAACAAATACGTCATCATAGCCCTGCCCATCTGCCAGTGAAAGCAGTTCTCCCTTAACATTCTCACACTGTGCAGTATTGACATACTTGAGGGTTACCCCATTTTTTGCAGCCTCTTGTTCTGTGTATATCTCAGACGCCCTCTTGAGCCTTTCTTCATTGATATCGGTCACAACCAAAAATGAAGGCTTTCTGTCGCAGTGTATGGCATAGTCTATCGCCCCCAGTCCCATCGGTCCCACACCTGCAAGCAGCGCCATTCTGCCTCCCTTTTTTATGCCCATGCTGTGGCTGTAGCTTCCCGGTGCCGTATGGTAGCTGGCATGAAAAGCCCCAACTATGCATGACATGGGCTCTGCAAGGGAACCGTAGAAATATGCCTCACCATTATATTTAAGCAGGCAGCCTTTTTCCATCACCTCATTGGGGATTACTATATATGTTGCATTTCCCCCGATCTTTCCAAAAGAATACCCTGGTGCCAGAAAGGGGTTTTCTTCAAGATTTATTGCGGGCTGGATTGAAAACCTGTCGCCCTTGCTGAAAAGCTTCTTCCATTTGCTCCCTGCCTCAACAATCTGACCGCAGAATTCATGCCCTATAATAACAGGATTTTTTTCAACATCATCAGGTACCCTCTTATGGTCCCCCCCCTGTACCGCCGCCTTGTATGAAGACATGCATATGCTGTCGGATATTATGTGTGCAAGGATTTCATTTTCTTTTATTTCACCCAGTTCGAATTCCTCAAGCCTTAAATCATTCTTTCCGTACAACCTGACTGCTTTTGTTTTCATGTCGATACCCCTTATCTTATATTGGTGTTGTTATCATGTTATATTATAACACACAAATGATAGGTTTTGTCAGGTTGAAATTCAGGCAGTTAAAACAGTGTATTGGCCGGCCTTATTCATACACTGTTTCGCAATCTATGCCGCATAAGAAAATTTCGTTGGTTTAATTCATGAACAGGGGCCTGTTGTCGGAGTAAGGTATGCACGGAAGAACCACATGTATTTCTCATAGAAGCACAGCCCCTCTGAAAGAATAGCAATTGTGCATTCATCATTGTTCTCCCCTGCTGTAGAGGCCAGTGCTCTTATCTGGTTTGCAACCACTGAAAAATCACATATCATGCTTCTTGCAATCATCGGGGCAGAGTAGTTCATGCTGGCAGCACCCTTTACAGTGGCAAGCCTCAGCGCATTCTCCAGATTTCCTACAGGCATGTATCCCAGCGCCTTGATTCTCTCTGCAACCCTGTCAATTTCCTCAGCTATGAACTCATAGATTTCCTGCAGCTCCTCGTGAAAATCCAAAAAGTTGCATCCCACCACATTCCAGTGGTAATTGTGCACCTTGATATACATAACCTGAAGATTGGCAAGATACATATTCAGCCCGCATACGGTCTGCCGGGTTTTTGCCGGATTAAGTCCTAAGTCCATACATATACCTCCATTTGTTTTTTACTCTATATTATATGTGCCGGCATGGTTCTTTGTTAACATATATCTGTTACAGTAAACCTTTAATCCCTTAACTTTTGTATTACAACACGTAATAATATATAATATTTGTTATAAGGATAATAACAGGAGGTGTTGCAAATGGAACTTTCACTTAGGAACCTTATCCTGACAGGTATAGGAACTGCCGCATATACTTATGAAAAAGCCGAGGAAATGGTTAACGGGATGGTCAAAAAGGGTGAGATAACCATGAAGCAGGGCAGGCAGTTCAACGAAGAACTTAAAAGAAAATATATGGACAAGAAGGAAGAATTCAAAAAGGCTGCTCCCGTAAACGAGGAGTCCCTGAAAAAAATACTTGATGGATACGATTTGGCCACCCATAAGGATATTGAGGAGTTGAAATCCAGCATAGACAAACTCGCAGAAAAGATTGACCGGTAATGGACAATAACCCGAAAAAAAGAGAGCGGGAGAGGATACGTGAGATTATTTCCGTATTCTTAAAGCATGGTATAAGAGACGGCATCAAGGCAGTCAACGACCCTGAAAAGGTCAGGATGGCCCTGGAGGACCTGGGGCCTACATTTATAAAGATAGGCCAGATCCTGTCAACAAGGCATGATATCCTGCCTTCCGCATTTATTAAGGAGTTTAAGAAACTCCAGGACGAGACAACCCCCCAGCCGTTTGATACCGTGAGGAAAACGGCTGAAGACGAGCTGGGGCAGCCACTGGTTGAAGTTTTTTCCTCTTTTGACAGAGAGCCTTTTGCCTCAGCTTCCCTGGCACAGGTCCATAAAGCCTGCCTTAAAACCGGGGAGGAGGTTGCCGTCAAGATATTAAGGCGCGGCATCCGAAAAACCATTCTTACTGACATAGCACTTCTTAAAAGGCTTATCTTCTTTATGAAGCTTACACTTCAGGGCCAGGTAATAGACCCTAAGGAACTCATCGAAGACCTTGAGGAATCGGTAAAAAATGAGCTTGATTTTTCTCATGAAGCTGCAAACATGAAAAAATTCAAGGTAAACAGCAGGGAGGTAAAATACATAACAAGTCCCAGGCTCTATGAAGAGCTTTCTACATCTGCATTACTTGTGCAGCAGTTTATAAGGGGCATAAAGATAGACAAGGCAGAAGAGCTTTTGCAGGAAGGATATATTCTTGATGACATTGGAACCAAGCTGGCTTACAACTATTTGTACCAGGTGTTCGACGACGGTTTTTTCCATGCAGACCCCCACCCTGGAAATCTTATAATCTCAGCAGGTACCATCGTTTATCTCGACTTTGGTATGATGGGTACGCTGAGTGAAAAGCTCAAAAGCCACCTGTTCCGTTTCCTTCAGTCTGTTGCTTCGCGCAACATAGAGGGAATAAGCAGTGCTCTTTTGTCAGTGGCTATAAAAAAAGGCCCCTTTGATTACAGAAAGTTTTACGCAGATGTGGAGGAACTATTTAACACATACATAGATATGTCACTTGATGAGATAAACCTGCCCTTTCTGATGGAAAGGGTTTTCAAGGTGTGCCGCTCTCACAGGCTGGCCATACCCCGCGAGGCAGTTATGCTGATGAAAGGACTTCTAACCATTGAAAGTCTGATATCAGGAATGTCACCTGAACTTAAGATAATGGATATCGCCGTACCTTATGTAAGAAGCAGGATGCTTGAACGCAAAAACCTGGAACGTATGGTCCACGAAAACATTGACAGCTTAATGAACTTCTTTTCTTCTGTTCTAAAGCTCCCTTCCAAGGCCTCACAGACATTAAACAGCCTGCTGGCAGGCAGGCTCACGATACGTATGGAGCACAGCCTTGAAAGCAGTGTCAACCAGATCAACAGAATGGTTAACAGACTGATTATAGCTATTGTTATTGCTGCACTGATAATAGGCTCATCTGTTCTTATAAATGCAGACACAGGTCCCAAAATCAATGATGTGCCCGCCATCGGCCTGGTAGGATATGTAGGAGCCGGCTTGATGGGGCTTTGGCTGATTATCTCCATACTGCGTTCAGGCAAGATATAGCGTTTACTTGTAACTTACTACAAGCGCCCCCGCTATCTTTCTCTCCCTTCCCATAAAAGATGGCCTGTTTACAATCTCTCCTTCAACTATCATCTCACTGGATGCTCCACCGTCCAGCATTGCGGCATCATGTACCCCCTGCTCCAGCAGGAAATCAGCCAGCTCTGATGCGGTAAAGCCGTCACTGTATCCCGGCTGTCTTCCGTCTGCCACAACCAGTACCATTGTATGCCCGTCGCTCTTTATTCCGACAGCTGTCCGGGGATCCCTGTTGTTGAGCACTCCAACCCATGCGTCCCTATCAGGGGCAATATTGATTCCGTCCCGTACCAGCCATGCACCGCACTCATAAGCATGTACATGCCCGCCCAGTCCGGGCGAATAGCTGAACATGACCTTTTCTCCCCGTTGTATCGGAAAATCATCAACAGTATACTTAAAAGGCTTATAAAGAGTAAGAATCATACCGTCATCGGGTATGTCTGTCTTTGAAGAGGCTTTCCTTATTTCTGAGACCCTGCCTTCCTTTATTACAACAGTAATGTTTTCATGCTTTGCCCGGTTATCACTACCGTAAACCGGGGTGTATAATACTGCTGTAGCAGGGTTGCCCCTGTCATTTACATCATGTACCTTTATTGAGGTGTTTGCCGAGGTCAGAGCAAGCTCACAGCTGTAATCTACAAGGCGCGCACTATTCTCTTCAATTACCAGAACTGGATAAAGACCTGTGGGCCGCATATACATCTGCCCGTCAACCATAACCATTCCCCCGGGCTCACCATACTCATGGAAAAACCCGCCGTTTACTGCAGCATATGCATCATCCCTCAAAACAATACTGCTGAGCTTCTCAAACCCGTATATAAGGCCGAAGGACAGGGCCGGCCTGACCCTTGCACCACCCAGGTCAACCTCCAGCAAATTTATAACTTGCTGCGCTCCACCGGCTTGAGCAGTTATAGTGCTGTGCCTTACCGGATTTGTATAATAAGCATCATCAGAAACTTTCTCTGTACTCCTGCTGGTCTCTGTACTGCCGGCATACTTACCGCCTTTATCTTCTTTCTTCTCTTCCTGCACGTTCTGTGAAACAGCAGGCCGGCTTTCTTCATCCAGCCTGCATTTTTTGTTTTCTGTAGTGTTTGCAAATACAAATACCGCCACTGCTGCGACAGCCGCAGCAACGGCAGAGATACTTCTTACAGGCTTCATGAAAAAACCGCCTTGTCCGCTGCCTTAAGGACTTTTTTTGTTATATATATAATTATAGTGGAATGTGTCTCTTTGTCAAAAGGTGAGCATTATTTTCCAAGCTGTCTGTACAAAACCTCCGCAATTCCAAAGCTTCCGGTTCGGGAAGCCTCTTCCATCAGCTTTTCATCCAGCATTGACTCAAAAACTTCCTCTGCAAATCCTCCTGAAAGCAAACCGCTTTTGTCAACAGTCTTTTTCATGCCTGCATACATTGTGTGAAGCAGCATCTGTTCAAAACGGCTGCATGCCTCCTTAAGCTTTTCTGAATGCTGCAAGTCCGATGCTCTTTTGATAGAACCTTTTAAGATGCTGCTGTTTGCCTCATCCTTGAGCATCATTATGTTTTTTATATCTGTACCTCCCAGTCCGGTCTGCATAAAGCCACCTGCCTGTCAGTTATCTCTTAAGTGAATTGGCCATACCTATCATTTCATCAGAAGCCTGCACTGCCTTGGAGTTTAGTTCATATGCCCTTTGTGCGGATATCAACTTAACCATTTCCTCCACTACCTGGACATTGGAAGCCTCCAGGTATCCCTGCCTTAGTACACTCTTTTCCCCGATTTCTTCATCCGGAAGTGCCACCCCCGAGGCAGAAGTCATCTGGTACAGGTTGCTTCCCACATTTTCCAGCCCTTCCCGGTTTTCAAACTTTACCATTCCGACGCGGTAACCCAATGGAATTACAAGCCCCTCCTCATCGGTATAGCTTATCTCACCCTCTTCGGATACGTTTATCTGAGCCAGGTCAATATCCTCCAGGTAAATCTCACTTTCAAACTCGTCCAGTACAGGATATCCGTCAGAAGTTGTCAGCATCTTGCCCTGCTCGGTCATACTGAGCTTGAAGCTGCCATCCCTTGTGTAGTTAACTCTTCCCCTTGGCCCCAGCACCATAAAAAACGCCTCGCCATCTATTGCGAAATCAAGCCTGGCATCGGTTTTTTCAAAGCTTCCCGTCTCAAAATTCCTTACCGTTGCAACCGGCACCGCACCGTGTCCCACCTGCAGATTGACAGGCTTGCCCTCATCCTCCAGTACATAAGCCCGTTCCATTGTCTCATAAAGCAGGTCTTTAAACATTGCCTTCTGCTTCTTGTAAGATGTCGTATTCACATTGGCAAGGTTGTTTGCTATAACATCAACATTGAACTGCTGTGACATCATACCTGTGCCCGCCGTCCACATAGCTCTCATCATAGTATATCCCTCCTGTGCTATCTTACTGCTCCGACTTCATTTACTGCCTTCTCCAGCATCCTGTCATGGGTCTGTACCATTTTCTGGTTTGTCTCATAAGCCCTCATAACAGTTATCATATCTGTCATTTCCCTTACTATGTTTACGTTTGACCTCTCAATAAACCCCTGTTTTACACTGCCGGTAAACCGCAGTGCTCCGGCACCATCCTCAGACCTGAGCAGATTGGTTCCAGCCTTTCTCATAACAGTAGTGTCTCCAAACTCCCGGATCATCAGGCGACCCGCAATCATATCATCCTGTATGACCGTTCCGTCTTCGATTACGGAAAATGTGTCTCCATAAAGCCTTATGGGACCGTTCTCACCCATCACAGTATTTCCTTCCCCTGTCACAAGCAAATTATCACTGCTTATGGAAAAAGAACCATCCCTGGTGTAGTACCGGGAATAACCGCTGTTTCCGTCATCAACCTCGACCACAAAAAAAGCAGTCCGTCCCTCTCTCCCATTTTTAAGAGAAATGTCCAGCTTTCTTTCAGTTCTTGCAAGCTGCCCCTGCGAAAAATCAGTAAAAACTTCTCCCACATCACTTGCAAGCACCATGGTACCTATAGTGTCACCTGAGTAATGATAGTCATTTATTCTTTTTGTAAGCATCTGATCGAAGCCTTCATAGACAACAGTGTCCTTTTTATAGCCGTTGGTATCGACATTTGCCATGTTGTTGGCCACAACATCCATTTTCCTGTTGAGGGCCATCATGCCCCATCCTGAAGTGTACAGTCCTCTTACCATTTACAGACTCTCCCTTTAATAATACCGATAATGTCCCAACAGTATTATTATCGGAAGAAATACGGATTGACTTGAGAGTTGCCTTCTATCTGTACCAGGTTCCCTTTTTGTCATTGCTGGCCGAAATCTTGTCTATCATCTCCAGATTTTCAAGCACCTTGCCGGTTCCTATTGCAACGCATGAAACGGCATCATCAGCAAGTATCACGTTTATTCCTGTCTTTTCCTGGAGAAGCTTGTCCAGTCCATAAACCAGGCTTCCCCCGCCAGTCATCACTATGCCTCTGTCGCTGATATCCGCAGCAAGTTCAGGCGGTGTTCTCTCAAGCACCGAATGCACTGCCTCAACCACACTGGAAATGGGTTCTTCAAGGGCTTCCATGACATCATTCGACGAAACCCTTATGGTACGGGGCAGACCCGATATTAGATTCCTGCCCCTTATGTCCATTGCGACCTCTTCCACACGCGGGAAGGCTGTCCCTATATTAATCTTGAGGTCTTCTGCTGTTCTTTCCCCAATCATCACATTGTGCTTTTTCCTCATGTACCTTACGATACCCTCATCAAACTTATCCCCTGCTACCTTTATTGAAGTACTCACAACAGTACCGCCAAGTGATATGACTGCAATGTCGGTTGTACCTCCCCCAATGTCGACCACCATGCTGCCGCATGCCTTTGAGATGTCAATGCCGGCACCTATTGCTGCAGCTATAGGCTCCTCTATAAGGTATGTACGCCCTGCTCCTGCCTGTTCTGCAGCATCCTTGACGGCTCTCTTCTCAACCTCTGTCACACCGCTTGGAACACACACAACAATCCTGGGCTTGAAGAACCTGAAAAATCTACCCCTTGTAACCTTTGATATGAAATACTTGAGCATCCTTTCGGTTATCTCATAGTCTGATATGACGCCTTCCCTTAACGGCCTTATAGCAATAATATTGCCGGGAGTCCTTCCCAGCATCCTTCTTGCTTCTTCACCCACCGCAAGCATCCTGTCGGTATCCCTGTCGATTGCAACAACCGAAGGCTCACGCAGTACTATGCCCTTCCCCTTTATGTAAACCAAAACCGTAGCAGTACCAAGGTCTATCCCTATATCATGTCCCAGGCCCATGGCAACATCTCCTCATGTCAGTTTTGAACAAGAAGTTCCTATATTTATATTATCACAATATTTCCATAATGCAATAACAATGTTTCAGAAGCCTTTTAATTTGTTTTTTACTTGACATAATCACTGCCATGTTTGAATATATTAGTATGTTGGACTTTTTTAAGTTATTAACAAAGAAAAAAACCGGGTTATCCGGCCCGGGGTTTTTCGCTTCTATACTTTGCCTTTGTTGCTTCCCCCCCTCTTATATGTCTCTCCGCCTTGTTTTTTTCAAGCACCTGCCTGACTTCTTCAGCCAGCTCAGGCCTTATATCCAGGAGCCTTTCAGTCACATCCTTGTGTACTGTACTCTTGCTTATTCCAAACTTCTTAGCTGCAGCCCTCACAGTGCTCTTCTCCTCAATAATATGCACAGCCAGTTCAATAGCTCTTTCCTCTATGTACTCCTTCAAAAAAAGATACCCCCCTCCAATGACAACAACCCAGGTCACATGCATTTAATCCTTTGTACCATTCTATGCCCCTGCATACATGGTTATTCCATATGTATAGGGAAAATGCACACATGAAGAAGAGTAGTATCTATTACCTTCTTACCTTAAAGTGTAAATAAGAAATGGAAAGAGGGAGAAAATTTTAAGCTTCTCCCTCATTATGCATGGCTTTACTATTTTTCTAATTCCGCCAGGTAACCCTTTGGGTCAACCGGTATATCATCCTTAAGCACCTCAAAGTGCAGGTGTGCCGGTTCAGCTGTTTCAAACAGCGCTGTATCCCCGATGCTGCTTAGAACATCACCCTGGCTTATTTTCTGGTTGGGAGCAACCATGCTGTCATTTGCAAGGTTGCAGTACACTGTCTTATAACCATTTTCATGGTCTACAATGATTGTAATGCCGAACCTGGGGTCGTGCTTTATCTGTGAGACAACACCATCTGCAGCCGCTTTCACCGGCGTTCCCATACTGGAAGCAATGTCAATACCGCTGTGCGTTCTCCAGTCATCCAGTGTTTTTGAATAAACCAGTTTGTCCATTGCGAAGTCAAAGTTTATCTCACCAAATACCGGAAGTGCAAGGGTAAATTCTTCTTCATTCTTCTCTGCATCCGCTTCAGAAACGGTATCCCCGGAAACCGCCACGCTGCTCTCTTCATTTTGTACCTGTTCTCCTTCCTCAGACACTGTCTGTTCTGTCCCATCCATGCCTCCAGACGTATCCCCCGAGGATTTTATAACCTCCTGATCTTCAATATCGGATGTAAAATCCTCTGTGTCATTGGCAAAGTCCTCTCCCATATCGCCTGGTATCATCTGGTTCTCATAATCACCTTCAGACAGGTCAGGACCCCCCCTGCTTATCAGCACGGCTGTGATCCCTATCACTACAACGCACACAGCAAGTACAACATAAAACCCTTTGGAATCAAGGAACTTGATTATTTTTTCCTTGGTTATCCTTTTATTTCCGAACAGTTTCTTCATGTTTTTTCCACCTCCATATAATATTGTTTCCGCACTTGGTAACAATATACATGGCACGGCAATAATAACTGGTTTTTTTGTTTTGTTTTTTTGATGATACCCTACAGACTCTACTTCGTTCTCTCTATATCTGCCCCAAGTTCTTTGAGCCTTTCATCTATTCTTTCATACCCTCTGTCTACATGTTCTGTTCCGGTTATTTCAGTTACTCCATCAGCAGCCAGTCCGGCCAGTACCAGGGCAGCCCCTGCACGCAGGTCTGTTGCTTTTACCTCAGCTCCGTTAAGTTTTGATATGCCTTCAATAACTGCACTCCTTCCATCCACCTTTATTCTGGCTCCCATCCTCTTTAACTCCCCCATATGCATGAACCTGTTTTCAAAAACTGTTTCCACCACCAGGCTTGTTCCCTGTGCAATACTCATAAGAGAGGAGAGCTGCGCCTGCATATCCGTAGGAAAACCTGGATGGGGATGTGTCTTAACATCCACTGCTTTAACGCTGCCGGATGATACCACACGGATATCCGTAAGTTCCTCTGAAATCTCAACCCCTGTCTCCCTTAGTTTTGCACACACAGGCTTGAGGTGACCCGGTACTACATTTTCAACCGTTACGTCCCCGCCAGCTATAGCAGCAGCAACCATGAATGTGCCTGCTTCTATCCTGTCAGGAATCAGAGAATGCCTGGCTGCAACAAGACAATCAACACCAGTTATTCTGATTGTATCAGTACCCGCTCCACTGATTCTGGCACCCATCTTTATGAGAAATGATGCCAGGTCTATTATCTCCGGCTCGGTGGCTGCATTCTCAATAATTGTCTGTCCCTTTGCAAGCACCGAAGCCATCATTATATTTTCAGTAGCCCCTACACTTGGGAAATCAAGATATATCCTGCTGCCTGTCAGGCGGCCTTGGCTGCTTGCCTGAATGTACCCCCTCCCCTGCCCAATAGCAGCTCCCAGGGCGGTAAATCCTTTGAGATGGAGGTCTACCGGCCTGTTTCCTATTGCACATCCTCCTGGAAGGGATACTCTTGCATATCCTGTCCTGGCCAGTAGAGGCCCCATGACCAGAAAAGATGCCCTCATTTTGTTGACAAGCTCATAAGGGGCTGTACTGCTGCAGACTTTTCCCCCGTTTATCTTTATAAAGCCTCTGCTTATATCTTTTGATACTGCTGCTCCTATGGATGATACCAGTTCACACATCACACTTACATCATCCAGATTTGGCACTTCCTCTAATATGCTTTCTCCCGTACTCAAAAGCGATGCCGCTATAATTGGAAGAACAGAGTTTTTTGCACCATTGACTCGTATTTTCCCGTTTAGCGGCTTCCCCCCGGTAATAATGAATTTTCCCAACTCAATCTTCCTTTCAGTACCAACCCGGACATTAATGCCTTTCCTATATCAGTACTCAACATCTATAAGGGGTGTGGCAAGCCATATGTAAGTCCTCTTTTCATATGAGTTGTATCTTATGGCAATGTTAAGATTGACCCTTTTGCCGTTTACTGTTATGTAATCGCTTATGCGGGGTGAATACGCAGTCAGGCTTATTAGATTGTCATCCTTTATACCCGCTACCTTCCGCGCCCCGGCTGCTTTGAATACATTGGCGCAGATGCTATTGAGTCCTTTTGTATCCAGCTTCCCTTCAAAATAACCGGTTATACAGTAATTTGTCTCAGCAGTCAGGCCGTATCTGCTGCAAATTCCTTTAACCAGTTTTTCCACCTGCCCGGAGTTTTCTGCATCTGCCTTACCGGTAACATCTACTATCAGGTGAGTTTCATCCCCTCCCTTCAGGATGCGTCCGGAAATATTTATCATGTCTCCCTGTGCTGTCCTGCCGTTAGACTGGATTTCAACCATACTGTCCGTTTCCAGCCTGTCGGTTATGTATCCGTTTTTGGGCATTACCATAGCAAGTTGTTCTGATATCTGTGTTATAAGTTCTTCCATTTTGGAAAGTGCCGGTAATCCTTTTTCGGATCTGGCCCAGATATAGATTTCACGGCTTAATGCATGCGCTCCGGTACTGTCAAAAACCTCAATCAGCCTGCTTTCGGCCGTTGTTTCCCTGTTGCCTGTATTAAATGCAAATAAAAGTGCAATAACTATAGTTAGTATAGAAACTATAACAAAAGCTTTCTTCAAAGCAAAACACCCCCGGCATTTTCAATGTTTTTGATACATTAAAATTATTGCCGGGGTGCAAAGACTGTATACATAGTATTATTTACTTGTGTTCACATGGTACATAATTAAAAGAGTTCACCAGTCAGCGCAAGATATCTTTCAAGTAAAAATGCGAGCTCTCCACGCGTTATTTTCTTGTGCGGCTCAAGCAGACCGCTACAGGTAAACGATACCAGCCCGTTTTCGACCGCAAACGCAACATTTTCTGCCATATTTCCGTTTACAAGATTCATGTCGCTGAACAAATTAGTATTGCCAGGATCTGCATATGCCTGTGTTTGCTCAAATACCTCATACATTCTTACCAGCATGTCCATTGCTTTTTCTCTGGTGCATGCAATGTGACCCGCATACAGGTCATCAATATCCAGGATTCCCGATTTTACTGCCATTTGAACAGAATTTCCGCTGCTGTCTATTCCTGAGACATCAAACGCAAGCTTTACTGCATGGTTAAGCGATACTGTCTCCTCAGGCCTGAAAAACTCTCCTTCTATGCTCTTCAGGCTGTAATTTTGAGCTATCCGGTTTATTGAAGCACGGAAAATACATTCCGAAATATCCTTATACATGTCCCTGTTCCTGATACCTGCCGTAACCACTGAAGGAGCGGCAAGTTCCGCATATACACCAGTTTCTGACGTAAATGCCTCATGCCCGTGTACAAGAGCAGTTTCGGTCCATTCCGCATTCTTAAAGTCATTTACCATGCATGCAAGGCCGTTTTCAAATTCAAGCTTTTTAAAAACCATCCTTACCGGAAGGGAAAACTCCCTTAGTTTTTTATAACCTCCCCCTTTTTTAAAAAGACTTACCTTAAGCGCTGACGGTGCAGCCTGGGGGGTGATGCATGAGGGAATGTTCACACTCTCCTCTTCAGGTGCAATCATTATTTCAAAAACTGAACCGACCATATCGGCTGCGGTAAATGAGCGTCCTTCTTTGAGGCTCCCCGGCCTGAAAACATAATATGCATGCGGCATATTCAATATCAGGCCTTTACCCATATCCATCATAGAATCAAAAACCCTCCCTGCTATGAGCATCCGGGTGCTGCGGGTGCCCTCAGGCGGTTCATCAGCGTTAATTGTTATATCGGGATGCATGCTGTTTATGGCCTGTTCTATAAACACATCTGCACCGGTATCAGTAACTCTTATTGTCCACAACCCCATTTTTGCCGCAGGCTCTTTTATAACGGCTTCAGGAGGAGGAAACGTTTCGATATCTGTGTCTGCATCATATTCATCACCGCTTTTTTTAGTCTTCACCGAAACGCTGGCTGTAGGTTCCGACTCTTTTTCCTTTTCAGGGTCATATGCATAAAGCCTTGCATAATACCTGAAGTTTGATCTCAGTCCTGTTACAGTGTATTCAGAGACGCCCTGAAGGGTATATGTCTGTGCATCTTCATAGTTTATATTGTCAGCAAACTCAAGAATATATTCCAGACCGTCCACTGCTGTCCATTCATATGTTATACTCTGTTTTGTCACGGCCCCGCTCCCGCTCTTTATGCCAAACCCTCCCGGGGTTTCGGGAGGTATATAAGGCAGTGTCTTTATTACAAGAGAACTGCTCCATTCAGATTTCATGCTCTGTTCACCGCCAGCCGACACCTCAGCCTGAATCCAGAAGTGGTAGATTGTATCCTGCTTAAGGCCCGTAAACCTGTAGTACAGCGAGGACTCCAGGTCTTCCCTGGTAATCCCCGAGATCTCTGATGCGCTGTGAGGCTCATCACTTAACCCGCACCTTATATTATAGCTGTAACCTTCCCTGAAGTCCCAGCCAAGGTCAATATATATATCCCCGGCACTGTAATAGCTGAAATCCGGTACGACAGGTTTTTCAGGGTGTATAAAAACCTCCGGGTCGGTTGTCATCACAAGCGGGTCGGACGGACCGGATACAAGTCCTGCCGACTGCCTGGCTGCTCTGGCCCAAAGTATGTAGGTTGTGTTTGGTTCAAGCCCGGAAACCGTTATGTCTATATTGTGGCACTCTCCGTCAGGGTTCTGCTCAGGGTCTTCAAGAGGGTCATTGGGCGATGCAGGAAATCCCGTCACCCACTCTGCCGGTATTGTTTCAAGGTCTTCCGGTTCAATACCCCCCTGATAGGGAATACACCCCAAATCCAGCGTCACACCTTCATCATACTGTACAATCCTGAATTCGTTTCCATCGTATTCTCCGCTTTCAAGCCTGTCCAGCAGCGTTTCATCAATATCATCCAGCTCGTCAGGTGTTATGTTCTCCCATCTTCCCTCTTCCGTATTATACCTTTCATACCATTTGTTCT
>CAYYGK010000053.1:0-14159 GCA_964471145.1 uncultured Eubacteriales bacterium
TTTCAGCGCCTGCAGCGCGCCGCGCAGGCGCAGCTTCGGCACCTGTCCGCCGCGCAGCAGCAGGTCCGAGGATTCGTATTTCACCGCCGCCTCGAAGAACTTCGCCAGCGGCGTGTCGGCCATCGTGCGGCGTTCCTCGGCATGATCGAGGGGTACGGGATCGTCCGGGGCCGGTCGGTGGTGGGTTGCGGTGGGAGGTGTCACGTCCGCTCCTTTCTCAGCCATCGTCATCGTTTCGCACTTCCAATCCAGGACGCATGAAGCGGCCTTCAAAAAAGAACTGATCGCACACGCAAATCACAAAGGCTTCGCTCGAAACGCAGTGCGCCCCGTCGGGGCGGCGCCGCCACGCATGGCGCCGGGGCGCTTCAATTCTACTACCTATCCACGCGGCCGGTCATTGCGACCCGCCGTTCGATTGCTCAATCAATCTCCGCCCGCGGCCGCCAGAAGCCGCACGGCGATGCCCTGATCGTGCATGTGCTGCTTCGTCTCGGCGATCGAGTATTCGCCGTAGTGGAAGACACTGGCCGCCAGGGCCGCATCCGCACCGGCCCGGATCGCCTCGACCATGTGCTGCGGATGCCCGCACCCGCCCGAGGCCACCACCGGCACATCCACCGCCTCGCTGACCGCCTTGAGCATCCCCAGATCGTAGCCGTCCTTAGTGCCGTCCGCGTCCATGCTGGTCAGCACGATCTCGCCCGCGCCCAGCGCCACCACCCGCCGCGCCCACGCCACGGCCTCCAGCCCGGTCGGGTTAGGGTACAGGTTTAACGACAAGGCAGTAGCCAGCACTAAAACAAAACCCAGCAGTTAGTACCTCATTTCACATTAAGCTGAGGGTAAATGATGCATATGAATAATGAAGTAAATTTATTATTTTTTATATAATCCTCAAATTGATGAGAAATAAACTACTGGCCGACTATTGCGGGGGAGTTGGAATGAAGAGTAAATTATTTATTGTTTGTCTTGTCCTTATAGTAATCGGAATAACTGTTACAGGCTTCTTCATACTTAAACTCTCCGGCACATTCTATACAAACGAAGTTGAAAAAAGATTATTGGACAATACCTCTCTTATAAAACACAGGATTCTACAGCAGCTTGGCTCTGGAGACACCCCCGACTATAGTTTGGCTTCAAAGACATATTCCAGGATTCTGAACGGTTACCCCGATAAGAACAAAAATGGTGCTGCAATAGCATTCCTAGATTTAGACGGCAGTTTGCTAAATGGGCCTGAAACTGGTTTGCTAACTGAAGACTTTTTAAACCGTCCCGAAATTCAGAAGGCTATTGCCGGCAGCACAGCTACTGATATACGCAAAAACCGTATGTATGCTGCTGTTCCTGTAACTGGTGAAAACCTTATAATATCTGTTTCGGTACCTCTTCAGCTCATAGAAATAAACAGGAAAGTATTTATTTATGCGGGATTAGGAATGCTTGCAGGCCTTTTACTGACCATACTGCTTGCCATGAAGTTTTCCTTTTCCATAACCCATCCCGTAAACCAGCTGATGTCTCTTTCAAAGGAAATATCATCAGGAAACTATTCTAAAAGAGTGTTTGTAAAGAGCCGGGATGAGCTTGGCCGACTTTCCCACACCTTCAATGAAATGGCCTATACTCTTGAAAAGACAGTAAACGACCTTCAGGACAAGAATGTGAAACTTGACACGATAATGAACAGCATGGTAAATGGAATAATTGCCGTAGACAGCAATTCAAGGGTAATAATGATAAACTCCATAGCATGTGAGCTTTTTAACATAACGGAACAGGATGTAGTGGGCCTTAATTTTACGGAAGTAATAAGAAATGTCCGTATTAACAGACTCCTGGACAAGACAATGCAGAATGCGAAACCGTTTTCTGATGAAATAACCACAAGCATGCCGGATGAAAGAATTCTTAGCATACATACAACTCCTATGAAATCGAATAATGGGTTTGGAGAATATGCCGGCGGAATTGTTTCCGTGCATGATATTACCAACATTAAGAAACTTGAGCATATAAGAACCGAGTTTGTTTCCAATGTAACCCACGAGCTTAAAACCCCACTTACCTCTATACGCGGTTTTGTGGAAACTTTAAGGAATGGTGCCGTAAAAGACCCTGATATAGCAGAAAGGTTTTTGGAAATAATAGATATTGAAGCTGAAAGGCTCTACACCCTTATAAGTGACATTATGCAGCTGTCGGAAATAGAAACAAAACAAAAGGATTCAAACATAGGAAAGCACAACCTGAAGGCAATTGTAGAGGAAACCATTTCCATCCTGGCACCATCTGCACAAAGCAAAAAAATTGATATTGAGCTTGACATCGGCGAGAATATAGAAATTACTGCAAACTCCAACAGGATAAAGCAGATGCTTATAAATCTTATTGACAATGCAATCAAATACAACAGGGAAAGCGGATATGTACTTGTTTCAGCGTATAAATCCGAAGGCTCGATTAACGTAATGGTCAAAGATAACGGTATCGGCATACCCGAACAGCATCAGGCAAGAATATTTGAACGCTTTTACAGAGTGGACAAGGGAAGATCCAGAGACATGGGCGGAACCGGTCTTGGCCTTTCCATAGTCAAACATATTGTAAACCTTTATAACGGAAACATCCGGGTAAGCAGTGCCTCCGGAGAAGGAACCGAATTCATTATCCAGCTTCCATCATAGAATACTTCAGTGAAAAACTATGCGGTCGTCCTGGCAATCCACTTTTACAGTATCCCCGTCCGAATACCTGCTCTTTAAATAAAACTCGGTCAGTTCATCCTCTATATGTTTTTGAATCATTCTTCTTAACGGTCTTGCTCCATACCTTGTATCATAACCCTTTTCCAGCAGATACTCTTTTGCTGCATCAGTAACCACAAGCTCCATGTTCTTTTCTGCCAGGTTTTCTCTAACCTCATTAAGCATAAGTTGCGTAATTTCTTTAAGTTCGTCCCTGCTCAATTCAGTGAATACTATGATTTCATCCAGCCTGTTCAGAAACTCGGGTCTGAAAGTCTCCTTGAGCACATCATTAACCCTGCTCTCAAGGGACGCATACCCCCTGCTGTTAAAACCTATACCGTTTGCTTTCAGTGTTGTGCCTGCGTTTGATGTCATGATAATTACCGTATTCTCAAAACTTACAACTCTTCCGTGACTGTCTGTCAGACGTCCGTCATCCAGTATCTGCAGAAGCATGTTGAATACATCCGGATGAGCTTTTTCTATCTCGTCCAACAATATAACAGAGTAGGGATTGCGTCGTATCTTTTCTGTAAACTGGCCTGCTTCATCATAACCGATATACCCTGGAGGTGAGCCTACCATTTTGGAGACCGCATGTTTTTCCATGTATTCGGACATGTCCAGTCTTATCAGTGCCTCTTCGCTTTCAAACAGTTCGACTGCAAGCGCTTTTACCAGTTCTGTCTTCCCCACGCCGGTAGGACCGACAAACACAAACGATGCAGGCTTTTTCTTTTTTCTGAACCCTGCCCGGTTCCTTCTTATAGCCTTTGAAAGGCTTTGAACAGCTTTTTCCTGTCCAATGATTCTTTTATGCAGCCTTTCCTCCAAATTCAAAAGCTTGTTGGTTTCCACTTCTGTAAGCCGCCGTACAGGTATCTTTGTCCATGATTCAATCACATGTGCAACATCATCTATTGTGATGCTGTAATCCTCAATTTTCTTTTCAATCTCCCCTATTTTGGTTAAAAGCTTGCACTCTCTCACCTTAAGGTCTGCAGCCTTCTGGTAATCCTCTATTGAATCCGCAGAAACGGCCGTCTCCTTCTCCTCCTGCACCCTTTCCAGTTCGCTCTTTAATGCCTCCAACTCCACCAGACCTATATTCCTCAGGTTTGCTTTGGAACCTGATTCATCAATAACATCTATAGCCTTGTCTGGAAGAAACCTGTCGGCTATATAGCGCTCAGAAAGATTGACTGCGGCTTCAATAACCTCATCAGATATTTTTACACAGTGATATTTTTCATAATAACCTCTTATTCCCTTAAGTATCTCTATTGTCTCATCTTTTGAGGGCTCATCCACCATAACAGGCTGGAAACGTCTTTCAAGTGCTGAATCCTTTTCAATATGCTTCCTGTATTCCTTAAGTGTTGTAGCTCCTATTACCTGGATTTCTCCCTTTGATAAAACAGGTTTTAAAATATTGGCCGCATTAATTGCGCCTTCAGCCTCACCGGCTCCAATGATATTGTGTAGTTCATCAATTACCAGTATTATATTACCCTGCTTTTTAACTTCATCTATAAGTCCTCTCATCCTGCTTTCAAACTGGCCCCTGAATTGTGTCCCGGCCACCATTGCAGTCAGGTCCAGAAGGTACACTTCCGTATTGAACAGCTTGGCAGGTATCCTGTTTTCTGATATCCTCACGGCCAGTCCTTCGGCTATGGCAGTCTTGCCTACACCAGGTTCTCCAACCAGAACAGGGTTGTTTTTTGTCCTGCGGTTGAGTATCTGTATGACCCTTTCTATCTCTCTGTCCCTTCCGATAACACGGTCAATTTTGTTATCCTGTGCCATAAGTGTAAGATTTGATCCGTACAGGTCAAGATATTTTCTTCTCCGACCGCTTCTCTTGTTGTGTGTTTTTGTCCGTGTGTTATTTTTGCCTTCGCTGTTATCACCGCTGTTGGAACGTTCCCTGGTATTCTCATTCCTTGGAAATGCCTTGGTTATGAAATTAAAAAACGGATTGCCCTCACTGCCCCGGCTGTTTCCATCCATGCCTTCGGTCAAGCTGTCCACATCAAGGTTATCAAACAGATTACCCATCTGTTTGTTCAGGCTGTCAATGTCCCTGTCAGTCATACCAGTCTGCTCTATGAGCTGATTTATGGGCTGGATACCCTGTTTTTTTGCACATGAAAGGCACAGCCCTTCCTGCTTCTGTTTTCCTTCAATGATTTTAGTTATGAAAACCACAGCATAGTTTTTTCCGCATACAGTACACATTATCATTAAAGATCTCTCCAATCAAAACGGTTAGCCGTTATTGCTCCCCGCATATCAAGTATAACATACTCCCTTGATGTTAGTCTAATCCATAATGAGGCAGCATGGTTTTACGGGTATTGAATAGACCGGTTTACCTTGTCGTACATGTAGATAGCTGTTTAACAGTCCCTGCATCATGGTCTTTTGGAAGCGTACTGCCCGTGCCAATAACCCTTTTCAAAAACTTCCCTGTATAGCTTTCTTCACAGGCAGCGACCTGCTCAGGGGTTCCCTGTGTTACTATACGGCCACCCGCATGCCCCCCTTCGGGACCTAAGTCAATAATGTAATCTGCAGTCTTTATTACATCCAGGTTGTGCTCTATGACTATTACCGTATTCCCTCCCTTTACGAGGCGCATAAGTATACTTATCAGCCTGTGCACATCCGCAAAATGAAGCCCTGTTGTAGGTTCATCAAGTATATACATGGTGCTGCCGGTACTTCTTTTGGAAAGCTCTGTAGCCAGTTTCACCCTCTGCGCTTCTCCCCCGGACAAAGTTGTAGAAGGCTGTCCCAGCCTTATATATCCCAGACCCACATCAAAAAGCGTTTTCAGCTTTCTCTTTATCCTGGGTATGTTCCTGAAAAATTCAAGCGCATCCTCCACAGTCATGTCAAGCACTTCATAAATGTTTTTATCCTTGTATTTTACCTCAAGCGTTTCCCTGTTGTACCTTTTCCCCTTGCACACTTCACAGGGAACATATATGTCTGGCAAAAAGTGCATCTCAATTTTTATAATGCCGTCCCCCCTGCATGCCTCACATCTGCCTCCCTTTACATTGAAGCTGAACCGCCCGGGTTTATAACCCCTGGCTCTTGACTCGGATGTTGAAGCAAACAGCTGCCGGATAAAATCAAATACCCCTGTATATGTGGCAGGATTTGATCTTGGAGTTCTTCCAATAGGTGACTGGTCTATGTCTATGACCTTATCAAGGTTATGCACTCCTTCCAGGGTGTCATGGTCACCGGGTTTCTTTCTGGCCTTGTTGAGCTCAACAGCCAGTCTCTTGTAGAGTATCTCGTTGACCAGAGAGCTCTTGCCTGAACCTGAGACCCCGGTAACACATGTAAAAACACCAAGGGGTATCCTTACATCTATGTCTTTTAGGTTGTTCTGCCGCGCACCTTTTACCACAACCCAGTTTTCCTCCGCCATCCTCCTCTTTTCAGGTGCCTTTATTGATTTTTTCCCGCTGAGGTACTGGCCTGTGAGTGATTTTTCACACTTCTTAATCTCCTCTACCGTGCCCTCTGCCACAACACTACCCCCGTGAACACCCGCACCAGGACCTAAGTCTACTATATGGTCTGCCGCATACATTGTCTCTTCGTCATGCTCTACTACAATAAGCGTATTGCCCAGGTCCCTCATCTTCTTGAGTGTCACCAGCAGCCTTCCGTTGTCACGCTGGTGAAGCCCTATACTTGGCTCGTCAAGAATATATACCACTCCCATAAGGCCAGAGCCTATCTGTGTGGCAAGCCTGATTCTCTGGGCCTCGCCACCTGAAAGTGTTCCGGCTGAACGGGAAAGGGTCAGATAATCCAGTCCTACGTCCATAAGGAATCCCAGCCTTGCGTGCAGCTCTTTGAAAATCTGGTCTGCTATCATACTGTCACGCTCTGACAGCTCTATGCTGTTGAAAAAATCAAAGGACTCTGATACAGGCATTAAAGAAACCTCATGGATGCTCCTGCCCCCAACGGTAACAGCCAGTATTTCCTTCTTAAGCCTTGCTCCATTGCACACGGGGCAGGGCCTGTTGTTCATAAAGCTTTCATAATACCTTTTCATTCCTTCGGAAGAAGTCTCCTTGTACCTTCGCTGCACCGTGTTAATTAATCCCTCAAAAGCAGTCATGTACGAACCGCTGCCATATTCTCTATCATAATCAACTTTAATCCTTTTCCCTTTTGTGCCGTAAAGTACAATGTCCAGGGCTTCCTTTGAAAGGGTTCCTACCGGTTCATTAAGGCTGAATCCATATTCCCTGGAAAGCGATTGCATTATTGCCCTTGCATTGGTATCCTCGTTTTCAACATTCCACCCTGCAACGGCAATGGCTCCGCCTGAAAGCGGCTTTGACCTGTCTGGTATTACCAGGTCTTCGTCAACATCAAGCAGGCTACCCAGCCCCATGCATTCAGGACAGGCGCCAAACGGGCTGTTGAATGAAAACATCCTGGGTGTAAGTTCTTCCATGCTTATTCCACATACCGGACAGGCAAGATTCTGGCTGAACAGCAACTCTTCACCGCCAATGACATCAACAAGCACAAGTCCGCTGCTAAGATTTAGAACAGTCTCCATGGAATCTGCAAGCCTTTTTCTGACTTCCGGTTTGACCACCAGCCTGTCCACAACAATCTCAATATGGTGTTTTTTATTTCTGTCGAGAGCTATTTCATCATTTACATCATAGATTATTCCATCAACCCTGACCCTGACATATCCTCCCTTGCGTATATCATCTATAAGCTTGTGGTACTCTCCTTTTCTTCCCCTGACAACAGGTGAGAGCAACTGTATCCTGCTGCCGTTTTCAAGTCCCAGTATCCTGTCAACCATCTGGTCTACCGTCTGCCTTGATATCTCCCTTCCGCATATATGGCAGTGGGGTATGCCTATTCTGGCAAAAAGCAGCCTCAGGTAGTCATGTATTTCAGTTACTGTTCCAACAGTTGAACGGGGATTTCTGCTGGTTGTCTTCTGGTCTATGGATATTGCCGGAGAAAGGCCTTCAATATAGTCTACATCTGGCTTTTCCATCTGACCCAGGAACTGCCTGGCATATGACGATAACGACTCGACATACCTTCTCTGTCCCTCTGCATAAATTGTGTCAAAGGCAAGCGATGACTTGCCGGAACCGCTCAGTCCCGTTATTACAACAAACTTGTCTCTTGGAATTTCCACATCTATGTTTTTAAGATTGTGTTCTCTTGCACCTTTTACATGTATGCTTTTCCTCATGTAACCCACCTTTTCGTAAACTTATAATGATTTTCTCCACCAAAGGACAAAAAGTAACATCATATTAATTATACACGTTAAGTCAAGGATAGTCAAACGTTTGTTCGTTAAATCAGCTCTCAGGAGTCAACTTGAAATTAAATACCTGGTGCGGATTTGACGGTTGATGTTACCCCATGGCCCTTTTCCGTAAGAACCTTTACAAATTCAGGAGATAATATATTCGGAATACCGCTGTTGAACTGATTACAGATGCCTACAAATCAGATTAGTTATTCATACATACAAACTGCAAGGGTGAATTTACCGCTGCATTCATTCATACAGCTTATACCTAAGATGAATGCGGATATGAACGGTAGCCTTAACATAACTACAAGTCTATTCTTCACAGCCCCATATCTTTATATGAATAGAAACTCACATGAGACAAACTGTCCAAAAACTTAATATAGTCCTCTTTGGTGTTAAAGACAGGATTATAACTATCCAATATTTCCCCAGCGATTGCAGCATCTCCATACAACAGTTCTATAGCCATGCATGCAAGTAACTTTGAACCCAGCACATAAGATATATTTGCATCAATAATTCTGAAATCACCGGTGTGAAGTCCTCCTAAGACGCCTCCTATACCTGACTGCAAAACAGGCATTAAGGATGATAAATCACCCATGTCTGTAGAAGCAGTACTGTGGCCCATTTCCGCAACGTCCTCACCGGCAATCTCCTCTCCGACACAGCTTACCAGATTCATCAGTTTTTTTTCATTGTTAAGTGGTAAATACCCGGGGATATCCTCTATTTCAACTTCTGCCCCCATAGCTACTGCACTACCTGCCAATGCACGATTGACCTTCTTGTTTGTTTCAAGCATAACTTCAATTGTTTTTCCCCTTATGTATGTCTCAATCCGGACATCATCCGGTATAACATTAACAGCATCACCCCCTTTTGTTATTATGGGGTGAACCCTGATATAATCCTTTTCCCTGAATGTTTCCCTCAGAGAATTTATGGCATTCAAGGCAAGATTGGCTGCATACAAGGAGTTTATCCCATTGTGAGGCGCTCCGCCCGCATGGGAAGCTTTGCCCCTGTATCTTGCCTTCTTTATAATACAGCCATTGTTTGTAGAGTTGACTGCGATTTTTTTACTAATTGAATATGCATGTAAAAGCATACATATATCCACATCATCAAGCAGCCCCCTGTATATGAATTCCTGTTTTCCTGCAAAATACCTGATCAGTCCTTCTTTTCTCAGATTTTTTCTGTAATCCAGCTCTATGCATTCTTCAGCAGGAACTGCTATGAAGTGTATCTTCCCGGAAAGCTCATTAATAACTCCTGAATTTACCAGACCTGTTGCCGCGCCTGCAACCGCTGCAAGCTGTACATTATGGCCACATGCATGAACCGCTCCGGTTTCTCTGCTGCTGTGCGGATGCTGAGGACAAATTATTGCATCCAGTTCTCCCATTACTGCTATACCAGGCCCGGGTTTGCCGGTATCCACTGTTGCTTTAAAGCCCGGTATCCCTTCCGGTTTGACATACTCCAACCCAAGACCCCGGAATACGTTTTCCATGTATTTCACTGTCCTGTATTCCTTGTAGCCTGTTTCAGGTGTACTGTACACCGCTTCTCCGATATCTATTATTCCTTTGGCGTATTCGTCTATACAACACTGCGCTGCTGCCTTCAACTTCTGTCTGTTATTCAATACAATTCTCCCCTGATCAAACATTGCTGAATATAATTGTACTACTGCTTACCACTGAAGGCAAGGTCAGAAATTACAAAAATGGTCTCAAGCACATATCATGTAGAAGGTACATTCATCCCCCACGCCAGTTCATTCCATCTTATTTCATTCTTAAATTCTCTAATATCTGTATCCTTATTTATCAGCAGTGCCTCGATTCCTGTCATTTCCGCCCAATCCACCAATTGCCTGGTTGCAACTGCAAAAGAAAACCCGGTATGGTGAGCTCCACCTGCTAAAATCCAGGCCTTTGCAGCTGTTCTGAGGTTTGGCAGAGGCTTCCACAAAACGCTTGCCACAGGAAGCCTGGGCATTGGGTTTTCATTTTTAACAGCTTCGACCTCATTTATTATTAATCTGAAGCGATTTCCCATATCTATTAGTGATGCGTTCAAGGCCTTTCCAATACCGCCCTCAAATACAAGGCGCGCAGGATCTTCCCTGCCACCTATCCCGAGCGGGTGAACTTCAATTCTATGTTTGCTGCAGGCAATAGTTGGACATACCTCAAGCATATGGGCTCCCAGAACAAGCTGATTCCCTTTCTCAAAATGATATGTGTAATCCTCCATGAATGATGTTCCTTCATTGTCTGACATTATTTTCATGAGTCTGACCAGTGCTGCGGTTTTCCAGTCACCTTCCGCACCAAAACCATACCCTTTGGCCATTAGTCTTTGAACAGCCAGACCCGGGAGTTGTTTTATTCCATGAAGGTCTTCAAAAGTAGTGGTAAATGCCGAAAACCCGCCTTCTTTCAAAAAAGACTCCATTCCCAGTTCTATTTTCGCCTGTTCGCGGATTGAGTCTCTGGCGGAGCCATTATTCATAGCATCCTCTGCAATATCATATAGTGCTTCATACTCATTCATCAATGCATCTATTTCGTTTTGTGAAACATCATTAATAAACTCAACCAGATCACCAATTCCATAGCCGTTAGTGGACCATCCGAACTTAATCTGAGCTTCTACCTTGTCCCCTTCTGTTACAGCTACCTCGCGCATGTTGTCCCCAAATCTTGCAATTTTCAGGCTTCGCCCTTCCATGACTGCTATGGCGGATTTTATCCATGACCCCATTTCCTCTCTTACTTCCTCATCTTCCCAATGTCCAACTAAAACCTTTCTGTTTATCCGCAGCCGGGAAGTCATAAATCCAAACTCTCTATCACCATGAGCAGATTGGTTTAAATTCATAAAATCCATATCAATTTTGTTCCAGGGAATATCCCTGTTAAATTGAGTATGCAAATGAAGCATTGGCTTTTTCAACTCCATAAGACCGCTAATCCACATCTTTGCAGGTGAAAACGTATGCATCCAGGCTATTATGCCTGCACAGTTTTTACTGCTGTTTGCCTCAACACATATGGCTTTAATCTCATCAGGGGTCTTTACAACAGGCTTGAATACGATTTTTACACCTGCTTTTATATCCCTGCCCAATTCCTGTGCGATTGTCCTTGAGTTATTCTCAACCTGTTTTAAAGTTTCCTGTCCGTAAAGATGCTGGCTTCCGGTTACAAACCAAAATTCATAGTTATTAAGTTTCATATTGATGCCTCCAGTCTATAATTCCTTTAAATATGACAATTCATGTACTTCATCGTATTACTGTTTCTTCACTCAAGATGCTCCACAGCAGCTCTTTCAATAGCCAGACCCTTGTTATACCGTTTCATGAATTCATTGAATCCGTTTACATCCAAAGCATCCGGTACAACAGTAAATGTTTTTTGCCCGGTAAATACTTTTTCTTTTAGAAAATCCTTCAGGGAATTGTATTTTTCGCTGTTGACCAGGTAGGAAGCAAGCAGGGCAATACCCCATGCTCCACCCTCACCGGCAGTCTCCATAACTGTCACAGGAACATTAACCACGGCAGCCATTATGTTTTGTCCTGCTTCCCTTGTTTTGAAAAAACCTCCGTGTCCAAGTATCTCATCAACTTTTACAGATTCTTGTTTCATAAGAATGTCCAGACCGGTTTTTAAGGCACCAAGTGCCGTAAAGAGATTGACCCTCATAAAATTAGCCAGGTTAAAGGTGCTGTTTGTAGAACGAACAAACAACGGACGCCCTTCCTCAAAATGAGTTATATGTTCACCTGAGATATACCCATAGGCCAGAAGTCCGCCACAATCCGGATCCCCTTTGAGTGCCTTTCCAAGCAGAGCATCATACAGCTTTGATTTCTTAACGCTTATATCAAGTTCTTCCAGGGCTTCAGCAAACAAACCAATCCACGCATCATAATCAGACGTACAGTTGTTGGAATGGACCATTGCAACCAGTTTGCCATCAGGTGTAGTAACCAGATCAATCTCCGGATATACCTTTGACAGTTCCTTTTCCAGAACAATCATTGCAAACACAGACGTTCCTGCAGATACATTTCCGGTGCGGGTTGATACACTGTTGGTAGCTACCATTCCCGTCCCTGCATCTCCCTCGGGAGGGCACAAAGGTATCCCCGGCTGCAGCTTTCCACTTATATCCAGTAGTTTTGCTCCCTCTTCAGTAAGTTGTCCGGCATGAGCCCCTGCTGTCAGTACAGATGGAAGAACACTTCCCGGATTCCATTTCACATCCCTTGATTTCAATACCTTATTGAATTGATTTATCATCTTTTTATCAAATTCCCCGGTCTTCAGGTCAATCGGGAAGACTCCTGATGCCTCTCCTGTTCCCAGCACTTTCTGTCCAGTCAGTTTCCAATGAATATATCCTGCCAGAGTTGTCATATAATCTACCCTGGAAATATGCTCTTCACCATTCAGTATCGCTTGATAAAGATGTGCAATACTCCACCTCTGTGGTATGGGATAGTTAAAAAGCTTTGTTAATTCCTCGGAAGCCTGACCGGTTATGTTGTTTCTCCACGTACGAAAGGGTGTCAACAGATTTTGTTCACTGTCAAACACCATATAACCATGCATCATACCGCTTATCCCGATAGCTCCTGTAGTCTGTACCCGCACCCCGTATTTTTCCATGACATTCTCAGTCATATTCTGATAACTGCCCTGTACACCCTTCCAGATGTCCTCAAGACTGTACGTCCATATGCCATCGGTATAACTGTTTTCCCAGTCATGGCTTCCGGAAGCAACGGGTAAATTATCATTGCCGATAAGCACTGTTTTGATTCGGGTTGACCCAAGTTCCATTCCTATTACTGTTTCACCATTTGCAATTGCATTTTTAATATCACTTAACTCTCCACTCATCCCCTTACCTCCTCAAATTGTTTTTGTTGATTGTCTGACAATCAATTCAGGTTCCATAACCTCTCTAATATGTATCTTACTCCCCCTCAATAATTCCAGTATTGATTCTGCTGCTTTTCTTCCCAGTTTACCCTTGGGATGTGCTACAGAAGTTAATTTTACCTCAGTTAATTCGCATAAGTCTGAATCATCAAAACTTACTGCAGATATGTGTTCAGGCACTCTCAGGCCGTTTTTTTTCATTAAATCCATCAGCTTTACAGTTATTTGATCATTATAGCATACTACAGCCGTATGCTTTTTTAATAATGCTGTTATGTTATCAGTAAAGCTTTTATTATTAAACATTCTTTCCTTTTCTTCTGTTGAATACCACATAACCTGGGAATCGTCATTCTTTATACCTTCCTCTTTTACTGCCTTCACATACCCCTTATACCTGTTATGTCCCTGATTGTCATCAGCCTTGAACACACCTGAAATTTTCCTGTGTCCAAGACTTAAAAGGTGCTTTGCTGCCAGGTATCCGCCCTTTTCATCATCTTCTATTACATATGAACAATTCAAATCACTATAAAAGCTGTGTAAGAAAACAACAGGGATTTCTCTGCTGCTTATCTCCCTGTATAAGTCCAGATTGGGATTGGGCAGTGCACTTTTGGAAGGTTCTACAATTAATCCGTCAATATTCTTATCTAGTAGTTTTAGCAGGCTGTCTCTTTCATTTCGGGTCTTGTTTGCCGTATTTCCAAGAATAATACTAAAGCCTTCATTACCTAATACCTGGTCAATACCCTTTATTACTTCAGGAAATATGTAATCATTCAGGTAAGTGGTTATAACTCCTATTATCCCGCTTTTTTCCTTTTCACTATCAGGTATTCTTGCTACAAAGGTTCCCTTTCCCTGCCTGCTGTAAAGCCAGCCTTCATTTGCCAGCCGGCTGATGGACTGTCTTACCGTATGTCTGCTTATGTTAAACCTGGATGCCAGTTCATTTTCAGAATAAATTCTGTCTCCGGGTTTTAATTCTGCATTTAGAATAAGGCCTTTTATGTACTCTTTGAGTTTTACGTATTTGGAAACATCTTCACTTTTCATAATATTCTCCATCAACTTGTACGTACATGTTAA
>CAYYGK010000054.1:0-14136 GCA_964471145.1 uncultured Eubacteriales bacterium
ATTTTACAGAAATTGAAGAAGAAGAGATTAAGAAACTTATTTCCCAGTCAGAGGGGCTGACATTGATAAAGGGCAAATGGGTGGAAGTAAACAGGGATAAGCTGGAGCAAACTTTAAGAGCTTATGAAAAGGCACAAAGCATCACCGGTCAAACAGGCATGACTATGATAGAAGCCATGCGTTTGCAGCTGGGTGCTGATAGAATGCTTGACATAGAAAGCGAAGAATGTGAGATAGAAATAACAAATGGAAAATGGCTGAGCGAGATGCTGGGAAGCCTTAAAAAGCCTGAAAAAATGAAATCCATAAAATGCGGGGGTGGTTTTTCAGCGGTACTGAGAGATTATCAGAAAAAAGGCCTTAACTGGCTTTATTATATGAAAACGCTGGGATTTGGAGCATGTCTTGCAGATGACATGGGACTTGGTAAAACAATCCAGATAATAGCACTGCTTGACAATATGAAAAGTACGGGACAGAAATCGCTGTTGATTGTACCTGCATCACTTATAGGTAACTGGACCGGGGAAATAGATAGATTTGCACCTTTCCTGAAGTACTATATTCTTCATCCTTCTGAAAACAGCCTGAATGAAGGCAGTGGAGAGTTGCCGGAAGGATACAGTGTTTTCATAACCACTTACGGAATGACGATACGATATGAGTGGCTTAAAGACATAAAGTGGAATATGGTTGTGCTTGATGAAGCTCAGGCAATAAAAAATCCCGGCACCAAACAGACAAGGGCTGTAAAGAGGCTGCCGGCAGACTTCAGGGTGGCTATGACAGGTACCCCTGTAGAAAACCGCCTGTCTGATCTTTGGTCGCTGTTTGATTTTTTGAACAAGGGGCTTCTGGGAACTTCCGGCGAGTTTTCAAAATTCACCAAAAAACTCGGTGAACACCATGAAGGGTATGGCTGCCTGAAAAAAGTTGTACAGCCGTTTATCCTGAGAAGGCTTAAAACCGACAAAACTGTAATCAAGGATCTTCCTGAAAAGATTGAGATGAAGACATATGCAACACTTACAAAAAAGCAGTATGCACTTTATGATACACTAGTAAAAGAGCTTAAGGAAAAACTTGATTTGTCAGGTAAAGATACTATAGGGAGAAAGGGACTTGTGCTTTCATCAATAATGAAATTCAAGCAGATATGCAATCATCCCGACCAGTACCTCGGCCAGGATATATACGAGGAAAAGGAAAGCGGGAAGTTTGGAAGACTGAGGGAAATATGTGAAACGATTTATGAGAAAAGAGAAAGAGTACTTGTATTTACGCAGTTTAAATCTATTACAGAGCATTTAAAAAACTACCTTGAAAAGGTGTTTCAGCATGAAGGTCTGGTTCTTCACGGAGAAACACCTGTGGCGAAAAGGAAAAGAATTGTTTCAGGTTTTCAAGGCAGCAAGTACATACCGTTTCTGGTGCTTTCAATTAAAGCGGGGGGAGTTGGACTTAATCTTACAAATGCAAATCATGTCATACATTTTGACAGATGGTGGAATCCTGCTGTTGAAAATCAGGCAACAGACCGGGCATTCAGGATTGGGCAAAGCAAGAATGTCATAGTGCACAAGTTTATTACAAAGGGTACAATAGAGGAAAAGATTGATTTGATGATTGAGGATAAGGTAGAATTACAGAACAAACTCATTTCGGGTACAGGGGAGAACATGATAACCGAAATGGATAACAGAGAGCTTATGGAACTGTTTTCACTTAGAATATGATTGAAAGGGGTGCCGATATGTCCAGGTACTATGGCTATCCGAGATATGAATCGGTTGCAGAAAAGATGGCAAAGGTGCAAAAGAGAATAGAAAAACTTAAAAAGAAAAACCCTGACATTGCTCCAATTGTGATAAGCGGGCGGAAACTTGCAAAAACCTGGTGGGCAAAAGCCTGGAATGAAAACCTTGAGAGCTATTCAGACTATTACAACAGGATAGGAAGAGGGAGGTCCTATGTCAGGCACGGCGCTGTGGCCGACCTGAAGATTGAAAAGGGGATAGTAACGGCACTTGTTCAGGGAACAAGAGCTGCTCCGTACAGCGTACAAATAGTTATAAAACCACTGAAAAAAGGTTCATGGAAGGAAATGACCAAAGCCTGTGAGGGCAGAATTAATTCTCTCAATGAGCTTACTGAAGGCAAGTTCCCCAAAGAGCTTGGCGATGTCTTCACAAAACAAAAAAATGGGCTTTTTCCATGCCCGGGAGAGATATCCTTCAGCTGCAGCTGCCCCGACTGGGCAAGCATGTGCAAGCACGTAGCTGCCGTTCTTTATGGTATAGGGGCACGCTTTGACGAGGACCCGACACTCTTTTTCCTGCTTCGCGACATAAACATGGATGAGCTTGTAACAAAAGCAGTTACAGAAAAATCGGAATCCCTTATCAAAAAGTCGAAAAAGAAAACAAAAAGGGTTATCGATGATGGAGATATTTCCGCCATGTTTCAGATAGACATGAAAGATGAAGAGAATCAGTAGGAAATCCATAAGGTTAATTCAGCATCTTGACAAACATCCCATATGATTTTTCCATAATTTGTTTCTCTGTTAAACCATTAAATTCCGGCATGCCCTGTTTTGCAGCCAGAACGCATGCTATGGAACTGCGAAAAGCCACAAATAGTTCAAACCTTCCCGGCATGTTCCGTATAATGCCTTCTTCTACTCCTTTGTCTATGATGTCTTTGCATATATGCATGTAGCTTTTTCGTACATCCTCAAACTTTTTTTTAATTACCGACTGGAAAGCCTGGTGGACGGAAAAGCTGCACTCATTCATAATAATGTACTTAAGAAAAACCCTGCTTTTTGAAAACAGTAAAAAAGCATGCCTGAGCAGTGCCATATAGCTTTGTTTAAAACCGGCCGCAGCATTTATCACCTTTTCAAAATCTGCAACTCCCTGTCTGACAGAATAGATAATTGCTTCGGCCAGCAGCTGTTCCTTGCTTTCAAAATACTCATAGACGGTTCCTTTTCCAATGTCTGCCCTGCCTGCGATTTCAATCACCTTTATTGCGGACAAGTCCTTCTTTTCCTCTATGAGGCTGAGTGCAGCCTCATAGAGGGCAGTCCTTTTATCTGAAGGCAAATAAAACACATCCCCTTAATCAGACCCTCTGGCCTGTTACATTTCTGTCTTCCTTCTCAAAAGCATCATACAGCACAGGTATGAAAACAAGCGTCAAAACAGTGGCGTAAAGGAGGCCGCCGATGGCAGTAATGGCCATTGGCTGTATAAGCTCCGTACCCATTCCTACCCCTGCCGACATGGTGGAAAGCGCTATGACCGTAGTAAGCGCAGTCATGATGATTGGCCTTAAGCGGTGCCTTCCTGCCTGCAGAAGTGCATCTGTCCTGTTTTCACCTGCGTTTCGCAGCTGGTTCACGTAGTCAACAAACACTATACCGTTGTTCACTACGACACCACTTAGGAAAACCAGTCCCACCAATGATATAACGCTGACGGGCTTGCCGGTGATCATCAGTGCAAATAGTCCTCCCGTAAATGCAAGCGGAATGGTAAACATGACAATGAACGGGGACTTGAGGGACTGGAACTGGGCTACCATGATAAGGTATACAAAGGAAACTGCCAGGGCCAGCATCAGGAAAATGTCCCTGAAGGAGTCCTCAATCATCTCTATCTCTCCACCCATGGTGATTTCATAACCATCAGGCAGGGTGTATTCCGAAAGCTCTTCACTGATATTGCTGTTGACTTTGCCAACGTTATAGCCTTCGGCAAGCGAAGCACTTACGGTTACGTATCTTTCCTGGTCGCGCCTGCTTATTGTCGTAAAACCCCTTGCCTCGACTATCTGTGCTATACTCTTTAAAGCAACGCTGTCGCCTTTGGGTGTTTTAATCATCATATTTTCAAGGCCTTTTCTGTCAGTGGCCTGCCTGCCGCTTTCACTTTCTACAAAAACATCGAAATCCTTTGCACCTGAGGAAAGGGTGGTAGCAGGGCTGTTCTTTTTGAGCAGCTCGTTTACTTCCATGAACACCTGTGCAACGGTCAGCCCTGATGCTATGCTTTTGTCTTTGTCCACAACAACTTTCAGTTCGGGAGCAGCTTCTTCAAGACCGTCCGATATATCAACTGTCCCTTCGACAGATTCAACAATCCCGGCTATATCCCCTGAGATTTTTTCCAGAGTGTCAAATTCCCTGCCCCGTATTTCTATTGAAACAGCATCACCACTCATCGCACTCATTTCCATACCGCCTGATTCATTTACGATGACTTCATAACCCAAATCGGAAGTTTTATCTCTGATAAGCTGTGATATTTCGTTTGAGGTCATTTTCCTGTTATCCTTAAGCAGCACATAAATGGAAGCGGTTGTGGTCCGGGAACCCCGGTCCATCATACCCATACCAAACATGCCGCCTGATATTGAAGCCCCTGTGGTTTCAACATCATCTATCTCTGATATCCTGCCTGTAACTTCGTCTGCAGCAGCTGCAGTATCTGAAAACTGTGCACCTTTTTTCAGGTTGACACTGACTGACAGCTGGTTTGTGTCGGATGTGGGGAAAAACTCAGTTCCAAGGTTTAACGCACCAAAAATACTTACTGCAAGCAGCACTGCAACAACAATGATAACTACATACTTGTGATTTAATGAAAACCTGAGCAGTTTTGTATATACTGCTATGACAGCATCCATGGTTTTGTGGTCCCGTTTTTCGTTCCTTACCATTATCTGTGAAGCTATCATAGGTACCAGGGTAAGTGCTATCAGCAGGCTGGCTATCAGCGAGAATGCTATCGTAAGGCCCATATCGGTGAACATCTGTCTGGTTATGCCCTCTGTAAAGACTATGGGAATAAAAACTGAAATTGTAGTGAGAGTAGATGCCGTGATTGCACCCGAAACCTGTCTTGCGCCCTGTACGGCAGCTTCCTTTGCGCTTTTTCCTTCGTTTCTCATACGGTAGATGTTCTCTATGACAACTATGGAGTTGTCAACAAGCATGCCTACCCCTAGGGCAAGTCCCCCCATGGATACGATATTAAGGGTTATGTTGCCAAAGTACATCATGACAAAAGCGGTAACAATACTTATGGGTATTGCAATGCCTATGACAATTGTGGGCTTTACATTCCTTAAGAAGATAAGAAGTATAAGTATTGCAAGAATACCACCATAAAGCAGGTTTTTAACAATTGAATTTACAACAATGTCAATGTATTCGCCCTGGTCCATAAGGGGTACCATTTCAACATTGCCGTATTTTTCTTCAATGTCCTGCATTCTGTTGCGTATGCTTTCTGAAACATTGGAAGTGGCATACTCTGTCTGTTTCTGGATGGTCATGATTACCGCATCGTTACCGTTGACCTTTGAATACATGCTGCCTGAATTGTTAGTGGTAACTATCTCTGCAACATCCTTAAGTCTTATCGGTTCAATACCCGGAAGGGACAGCACGGTAACATTACCGAGCTCATCATTATTCCTGATTTTATCACCTGTCCTTACAAGGTAAGCCACACCTTCTTCTGCAATGTATCCGGCAGGCATGCTGAAGTTCTGACCCTTTAGAATTCCTTCAACCATATCTTTTGTAATACTTATTTGCGGCATCTGAGGTGTCCGGGCAGGCGGGGTTTGCTCACCCTCCTTTCCCCTGGGCATGGAGGCCATCATCTGCTGTGCGATTTTCCGGTTGACCGATTCTATCTTTTCATCCCTGATTATCACATGTATTTCACTGTCTACAAGTCCCGAAGGTGTTACAGATGCAATTCCCTCAACACTTTCAAGTTGAGGGATTATATGTGTTTCCAGGTAGCTTGAAGAGTCTTCTATGTCCTGGTCTCTGACGGCTGCCGACAGGACCATTACCGGCATCATGTCCGGATTGAGTTTAAGTATGATAGGGGAGCCTACCGCGTCAGGCATGTATGCTGTTGTCATATCAAGGCTTTCTCTCATTTCAATAACTGCAGAGTCCATGTTTGCGGTCTGTACAAACTCCAGTATGACAAGCGACATGTTCTCATTTGAGACAGACCTTACGCTTTTAATATTGCTTATGGAAGACATGGACTGTTCAATGGGCTTTGTTACTGTCATTTCAACTTCTTCCGGGCTTGCACCCATGTATGAAGTAGACACTATTGCATATGGGAGGTTGAGGCTTGGGAACAGGTCGGTTGTCATGTTTGTGAGTGATACTACTCCCAGAATAATTACAACTATGACTGCAACAAGTATTGTATAGGGTCTTTTGACACTGAATTGAGAAAACAATTAATTCACTCCATTTCAAATATTGTTATTAATTTACCGACCTACCGGTCGGTCAGTTTCTATTTTAGCTGTTTTTCCTACTCAAGTCAATATGTGAAGCTAACCAAATCTAGATTTCCTCTTTAACGACACAAATATTATAGAAATATATAGAATGTCAAATTTACAACACTCCGGTACAATGGTAAAATGAACTTATTAAATGAAGAGGTTTTAGAATAAGGACTTTTTGCAGAAGGGGGGAGAATATGAAGCTGTTGCGCTATTTTCTGCTTCCGGCTTACAGACCTGCCGGGGGAATAAAGGCACTTCTAACCGACAGAAGAAGAGTACTTTATGCGGTATTGATATTTCTATTTTTAGGTGCTATATACACTGTCTCTGTGCAGCTTGCATATATGAGGGGCATTGGAGCTGCGGTTGAGCCTTTCTTAAAAATTCCAGCCATAGACTACTATTACTGGCAGCGGTTTTTTCAGATTCCGTTCTTTTTTGTTACATCGATAGTTTTTGCAGGAACAGTAAGGCTTGTCTCAATGTGTTTAGGAGGGAAAGGTAGTTTTGAAGACATATTCAGTGTTTTCTGCGTTGCACAGACATTTCCGATGTTTTTGACCATGTGGATTCCGGAAACGGTGGGGTTTGTTTTCTTTCCCGGACAGAGCATATTTCCGGTATGGATTGATGTAGCAAGGCAGATCACAGGTATACTCTGGCCGCTTGCTGTCATGGTGATGGGAATATCAACAGCCGAAAGGATTAAGTGGTATTATTCTGCAATAATAACACTGATTGCGGCAGTGCCTTTAACAACACTTATGATAGTATTCATCCGATGATACGGGGATTTTTAAGGAGGTTGAACCATGAAAAAGAGAATGCTGTTGTTATTTGTTTTAATCTGCATGCTGGCGGTGTTATTGACAACATGCCTTCCCCGGGATGGAAAATTCAATGAGGGCAGGCCCGCAGGATTCCTGTGGGGCATCTGGCTTGGGTGGATTGCTCCTGTTTCACTGATTGTGGGGCTGTTCAGAAAAGGAATAAGGATTTATGGGAATGTCAACACCGGATGGTGGTATGAATTTTAAGATAGTTCATGGACAGGGGGCAGATAGCAATGCATTTACTTGATATAATACCTGAGAGGTTCTTTTCGGTTCTTGCGTCTCAAAACCGCGGTATATATATTGATGCCCTCTTTGTCATTCTGGAAGTGTATGAGCTTGAAATGATCATTAAAAGGGATGACCTTGTTGTTACCCTGATAGACAGGCTTGAAAATGAAATAATGGACATTGAGCCCGAAGAGGGGGATGAACCGGGTGAGGTCAACTACTCGTCACATGCACACTTTCTTATAAGAAAGCTTGAAAGCACAGGCTGGATAGAAACTGAATATGTATCTGATTCGTTTGAGGAACAGATAACACTGCCCCATTATTCAATAAAAGTGCTCAAGGCACTGCAGGGGATTGTTGACGGTGATGACTTTGAAGAATATAATTCATATGTGTATGCCACCTATTCGGCGCTTAAAACTGCAGATGCCGAAAGGGATACATTTGTATTCAATGCGCTGCAGGGGGCATACAGGAACACACGGCAGTTTACCGACCAGCTTAAAATGCTGCTCAACAACATTAAGAGGTATCACCAGCAGCTATCTGAAAGCAGACAGGTAAAGGACATTTTAAGGCAGCACTTTGACGAGTTCAAGCAGTATGTTTCTGACAAAGTGTACCACCCTTTGAAGACACTGGACTCTGTTCCGCGCTTCAAGTCACCGATACTGGATATTCTCAAGGACTGGATAACAGATGATGAGCTGCTTGGGATGATGAAGGATGCCGCATTGCAGAGAAAGGCTTATGAGAGCGCTGAACAGGCTGAAGAGGGCATAGTCAACATGGCGGGCTACATAATTGACGCCTATGAAAAGATAGATCAGCTGCTAAAACAGATAGACAGGAAGAACTCCGCTTACACAAGAGCATCGGTGGAGAAGATGCAGTACCTTATAAATACGGACAGGAGCATAAAGGGTAAGATTATAGATTTGCTTAAAAGAGTTTCAACAGCAGCAGAAGAAGAACAGGAGAGGCTGGCAGGAGAAATGGCCCTGATTGTTGAGCTTTTTCCGCAGGGGTATTTAAGCGAGGAATCACTTTATACCCGGAATGTGAGTGTTCAAAAGGTTGACACGCCGAGCCTCAGGATTCAAAGGAGTGAAAGCCTTGAAGAAGATGTACAAAAGGAGATGGAGGAGTTTAGCAGGCAGATTGAAAGCAGTTTCCCCGACAGCAGGGTGTTTTCATATATCAGAAAGCAGCTGCGGGACAGGAAAAGTGTAAACTCTGCGAACCTTGGTATAGAAGGGAATGATGAATTCATAATGACCATACTGGGGGCGCTGAAGGCAGATGACAGGGATTCCTTCTATGACATTTCCTTCAGCGAAGGGATGGTATATAACAGCGGGTACAGGATACCGCAGTTCACTATAACAAAAAGGGAAGATAAAGATGTTTGAAAGCCTTTATGACAAGTTGACAGTAAGAGAAAGGGAGGAGTTTGTCAGAACAGCAAACCTTCTTCTTTCAAGAAATTTTATAGTAAGGGATGTTTACAGCCAGTCGGAGAAAGCTGTGAGGATAAACTATGACTACAGGTTTGCCGAGAGGCACTTTGAAATGCTAAGGGAGTATTTTGAGTATTCCGGATGGGAGCTGGACAGGGACAACAGCTATGGCGTCATTTCGCTTGCCAATTCCTTTGAGCACAACAGGGAGAGGCTTGACAAGTTTACAACCATAACGCTCTTTATAATAAGGCTTATATATGAAGAGGCACGTGAGAACCTGTCACTTAAAAGGGAGGTAGTAACAAACGTTTCGGATGTGGTAACCAAGATGATAAACTTAGGCATCACGGACAGGAAACCGCCTGACAGGGATATAGCAGGAGCGTTGAGGACACTCAGGAAATACAACATCATAGAAAAGCTGGAGGGGGACTATACCGACCCGGACACCAGGCTGATAATCTACCCTTCCATACTTTTTATTGTGACAAACGAGAAATTAAGCAGTCTTTACAAAATGGCAGGCATCGAAGAAGATTTAGACGAACAAACAGAGGAAGAAGAGGAGGCTGACAGGGAATGAAACTGCTCAAAAGACTGCTGCTTATTAACTGGCACTATATTTCAATGGAGATGATGGATTTTAAGAGGGTAAACTTTTTAACCGGTAAAAATGCTTCGGGTAAATCAACCATAATAGATGCACTGCAGCTGCTTATGCTTGGAGACACTTCAGGGTACTTCTTCAATAAGGCAGCAAATGAACGATCCAAAAGAACCCTTAAAGGCTATCTCAAGGGAGAGCTTGCCGACTCGGGCTCTGAATACCTGTACCTCAGAAAGGGTAGGTTTTCGAGCTATATCACAGCTGAGATACTTGATACCGTAAAGGGGAGGCACAGCACATACGGCGTGGTATTTGACGTGTTTGAAGATGATAACATTTCGCACAGGTTTTTCATTGCGGACGGCAGGATACCCGATAACGGGTTTGTTGCCGATGACCGGCCGCTTGATTACAACGGGCTGCAGGCCTACTACCGCAGTACAAATACACCCTTCCAGGCTTTTTCAACAAACAGGGCATACCAGAATGCATTCAGGGCACAGATGGGGAGCCTTAATGAAAAGTTTTTCAGCCTGTTTAAAAAGGCGGTTTCATTTTCGCCTATAACTGATATACAGGGCTTTATAAGTGAATTTCTGTGCGATGTTGAAAAGAGGATTGACATCTCGGATATGCAGGATAACATCCGATATTACAAGCGCATTGAAAATGAGGCTGAGATAATAAGGGGGAGGATAACCTCTCTTGACAACATCAGCAAGCTTTATGAGGACTTCTGTGAGGAAAGCGACAGGTTCATGCAGCAGTCCTACCTTATAGACAGGGCACATGTGGAACAAAACCGGCTGAAGGTCTGGGAACTTAAAAGGGAGCTTGAGGAAGCCGCTGCTGCAAGGGAGAGGATCGTAAAAGAGATAGATGATGCAGAGCGCGAAATAAAGAACCTGAGACAGGAAAATGAGAGGCTAAGGGATGAGCTCAACAATACAGATGCCTACAGGATGAGTGAGAGACTGAAAGAGGAAGCCGGAAGAATAAGGGAGAAAATAGCAAAGTGCAGGGATCTCGAGAAAAGGCTGACCGAAGACCTTAAAAAGCACTGCTATAAGTGGAGGGAATATATTGAACAGGTAGGTTCGCTGACAACCTCACAGGAAGGGATAAGTGATCTGGGCAACAGTGAAGCCGCAGCAAAAGCACACAGTACCGTTAACGGGATATTAAAGCATGCCCTGGAGGATGTCGGTGTTATTGAGAAGAAGCTGCTGGAACAGGCCAGAAAGCACATGAATGAATTTACCGGTCTGGTTTTTGATAAATACTATGCTGCTGTACAGCTTCTTGATACGTTCCTTGCTGAAATGGATGTATTGAAAAATGACATTCAAACTCTCAGGAGGGGCTTGAGACCTTATGGCAAAAAGCTGCTGGAGCTGCGTAGGGCAATAAATGAGGAGCTTAAAGAAAGACATGGCAGAGAGATATCAGTTGACATATTCTGCGAACTGCTCGAGATAACAGACAGCAACTGGCAGGATGCGATAGAAGGGTATCTGCATACACAGAAATTTTACCTTATTGTTCCTCCGGAGTACTTTCAGGAGGCATTAGGCATTTATGAAAGGCTTAAATTCGACAGGGGCTTCTATGACATAGGACTTGTGGACATAGAGAAGATAATTGAAAAAGGCGCAAAGGTAAAGGAAAACTCACTTGCTCTGGAAATAGAGACCGAAAACAAATACGCACGGGCATACGCCGACTATCTTCTGGGAAGAGTAATCAAGTGCGAGAGGGTTGAGGAGCTCAGGAATCACAAAACTGCAATAACCAGGACATGCATGCTCTACAGCGGATACACCGCAAGACAGCTTAATCCTGCCAGGTATGAAATACCGTATATTGGGAGAAAATCGCTTGAGAGACAGATCCAAATCAAGACGGCCAGGTATGAGGAAATTGCTGCAAAGAGTGAGGATTTGAAAGCTGCATCAAACATACTGGGCAGGGTTAAGGGTATGGAATCCTTTACAGAGATGCAGGTTGAGGGTTTTATAAGGGACATTGGAGACATAAGGGTAAAGTCGGTTCTGCAAGAAAAGCAAAAAGAGATAAGTCACCGTCTTGGCAGCCTGGACTTGTCAGTTGTCATGCGCTTAAATGAAAAGATTAAAAAGACAAGGGAAACCATCGACAAGCTGGATGCTGACGTGAAGTCAAAGATAAGTCAGGAGGGGGTACTCAGGCAGAAGTGCACCGGTATGGAGAAGGGAGACATACCTGCTGCAGAAAAGGATATAAAAGAGGGGAAGAGAAGGATAAGCGAAAGTTACGACAGTGAATGGGCTGAGCAAACCGGGGAACCCAGGTTTATAAGAGAACTTGAGAAAAGGAAAACCCCGGTTCATATCATAGAGTCTTTTTACAGCCAGATTAAGAGGACGGAGAGCCAGAGGGACAAAAAGAGGAATACCCTGATAGATGCACGCTCGGACTATAACAGCGAATATAAGATGTCATATGACGTTTCCGAAACGCAGAACAATACGGCATATGACAGGGAGCTTAAAAGGCTTGGAGAAACACTGCTTCCCGAATATGAAGAAAAGATTGAGGACGCCGTATCCAAGGCGCAGAATGAGTTCAGGGAGGACTTCATCAGCAAGCTCAAGTACAATATTGATACCGTTCACAGCCAGATAAAGGAGCTTAACGCCGCACTGAAGGACCTGTCGTTCGGACGGGACAGGTACCGGTTTGAAGTACGTTCGGACCAATACTATAAAAAGTATTATGACATGATAATGGATGACATGCTGATGGAAGGATACAATCTTTTTTCCTCGCAATTCATGGACAAGCACAAAGACGCAATAAATGAGTTGTTCAAGCTTATGGTGGATGTGGGTGAAGGGGGTATAACATCAGACCAGAGGGCGGAGATAGAAAAGAACATTGAAAAATACACAGACTACAGGACATACTTAAAGTTTGACCTGATTGTATCGGATGGTTCGGGAAGCGAAACCAGGCTTTCACGCATGCTTAACAAGAAATCAGGCGGCGAGACCCAGACCCCGTTCTATATATCGGTGCTTGCATCTTTTGCAAGGGTCTACAGGATAAGCAAATCCAAGGATACAAATACACTGAGGCTGATAGTTTTTGACGAGGCGTTCAACAAGATGGACCCCGAAAGGATACAGGAGAGCATAAGACTTCTCAAATTACTGGGTTTTCAGTCCCTGATATCAGCTCCCACCGAGAAAGTTCCGTACATAGCGCTTCATGCCGACCGCAACCTTTGCGCTGCAAGAGTGGGAAGCACAACCGTAGTAAAACCTTTTGACCCCAGGAAGCTGATGGGGGAGGATGAGGTATGAGCATAACAAAAAAGATCCTTGTGTTGCTTTTGGACAGGTATGAAAGAAGCAGCCGTTACAGGGGTACGGCAGTTATAAACAGGGGTATCCGCCTGGATGTTAAGAAAAAGCTGGCCGAATATGAACTGGAAAACCCTGAAAAGAAGGAAGCGGTTCACTTTGCGGCCGGGGAGCTGGAAAAAAAGGGACTGATCAGACTTCACTGGATGAGGTTTGAGGAAGGCAACATACTAAATGCTATAGAGCTTAATGTTGATAAGGTTGATGAGGCGTACAGGCAGGCGGGACGTACACCTAAAATGCAGGAAATAGAGTCGGCTGTTCAGCAGACACAGTCTGTTTTATCAGGTATCCGGACGGGATGGATAAGGGGTTTCCTTCAAAATGAGCTGGAATCGATGGAAAGAAAAAAGGACTTTTCCAGGCTGGTTCCTGAGGACTTTACAGCAAGGCAGTTGCTTTTTAAAACCCTTGAAGCAGTTGACGCAGAAAAGGATCAGGAGCTGTCCGAAAGGATATTCAGCATGGAACACCTTGGAGACAGCAAGGCTTTTGAGAAAAAAGTAAGAAACAGGCTTGTTGCAATCGCCGGAAAATATGGGCCTGACCTTAAGGAGCTGGATTCGCATGAAATACTGCAGAGCCTTGGCATAGTAAAATCCGAAGAGGAGCTGCTTTTTAAGGGGCCGCTTATGGCAGAGCTGTGCGGCAGTACAATTGACTATGGCTCTTTCTGTTACGGAGCCTCAATGAACAGTGAGACCATAAAGGCATTCAGGGTTAGAGCACTTGAAACATACGTGGTTATAACCATAGAAAACAAAACAAGCTATTACAGATATATAAAGAAGAACCCCGCTGCACTGGTCATATACGGAGGAGGATTCTACAGCCCTGTAAAAATACTGTTCCTGAAGAAGATTCATGAGTTTACCGGAAGGGCCCATTACCTGCACTGGGGGGATATAGACCTTGGCGGAATGAGAATATTCATGCATTTGAAGAATAAAGCCATACCTGAACTTGAGCCAATGCTTATGGACTCAAAAACGCTTTTAGAGCATGCTGGGTACTCGAGCCCGATGTCTGTTTCCTATATGAAAAAATTAAAGAAACTGCTTGAAGACAGATCATATGGCATATTCCATGAACTCATTAAAACAATGCTTGAGAACAACATGAAACTTGAGCAGGAAGCAGTAAGCAGTGAATTCATTGAACCCTGGTGAACTACCACCACTTGTAGAAGATGGTGGCTTCCCGGTTCTTCTGGGTTCGCAACCTCACCCATCCCCGAAGGCTCGCACCGAGCCATT
>CAYYGK010000055.1:0-13963 GCA_964471145.1 uncultured Eubacteriales bacterium
GCCTGACTTAATGACACCGGTTATCCGAGGTGCAGGAACCCCGGGCCGGCGGGCTGCCTTTTACTAGGCAGCAGCTAAAGCGAAATTATCTTCGTTTTTAGCATTTATCAAGTTTCTCGTTTTTTTAAGAGGCCAACGAGAATCCTCTACCCGCTACCTGTGTTTCAACAATCCCGTCGAAACCGGTACGCCCCCATATATATACAACAGTATTACCTGTTGATATGCTCCTTTAATTTGCGGTCTATTTCCCTGTTTGCATCCCTTTTTGCAATATCGCGCCTTTTGTCATACAGCTTCTTTCCCCGTGCAACAGCCAGCTCAACCTTAACCTTGCCATCCCTGAAATACACCCTGAGCGGTACCAGCGAAAGCCCCTTCTGCTGTGAATACCCGATAAGGCGGTTTATCTCATGTCTGTGAAGCAGAAGTTTCCGATCTCTGTCGGGATCCCTGTTGAATATATTCCCTTTTTCATACGGACCAATATGCATATTGTGAATAAATATTTCATTTCCCAAAACTTCTGCATAGCTGTCCCTCAGGTTGACATTTCCCTGCCTTATGGATTTCACTTCTGTACCGGCCAGTACTATCCCTGCTTCAATGGTCTGTTCTATGAAGTAATCATGTCTTGCTTTCTTGTTGGCAGCAATAGCCTTTTCGCCGTGTTCCCTGGCCATAACACATTCCTTCCATCTTTGCACCGATAAAAACAACCCTTGCAAAAGGGTCTTGTATCCATGCATACGCTTTTCAGTTGCAATAATTATTATAACACTTTTGCTGTTTTTGTCAAGCAATACAGCGCTGCAGACAGCTCTGAGGCTCCTGAAAAACAGTATTGTTGAAATTAATTTCATATGGTATAATCATTCTGTTTCGAAATAGAATGTAATTATTCCTGCCTAATTATAGGAGCATATATGAAGGTTGCAATTATTTATAACAAGGATTTTGAAGGTGTCATAAACCGTTTCGGCGTACTTAACAAGGAGGTATACAATCCTGCAACTATCCAAAGAGTTTTTAAAGCTTTGGAGGCAGGCGGGCATAATGTTTCCGTAATTGACGGCAACAAGCATGTGGTTGAACAACTTGAGGAATTCATGCCCAGGGTTATGGAAGGCGAAAGGATGGGTATGGTATTCAACATGGCATATGGAATACAGGGTGAGAGCAGATATACTCACATTCCTGCATTGCTTGAAATGCTGGGAATACCTTATGTAGGCTCCAGCCCTTCAGGTCATGCACTGGCACTTGACAAGGTATATACAAAAATAATTATGCAAAAGCTTGGAATACCTACTCCTGATTTTTGGGTTTTTAATAATGCGGATGAAGACCTTAATCAGGTAGAATATCCAGCTATCGTAAAGCCAAAAATGGAATCAGTGTCATTTGGGTTAAATGTTGTATACAACCGGACGGAGCTTATAGAGGCTATAGGAATTATCCACAAGGAGTTTAAGCAGCAGGTCCTCGTGGAAAGGTTCATCCCCGGCAGAGAGTTTTGCGTTGGGCTGTTGGGAAATAATCCGGTTGAAACCTTTCCCGTACTTGAAATTGACCTTGGAAACGACCCAAAAGCGATTCAAACATATGAGGACAAGATGCATACCCCCAGGGGGAAAATATGTCCTGCAAATATATCTGATGAATTAAGCGCTAAAATGACAAGCCTTAGTACTCAAGCATTCAAATCTCTGGGGCTGCGTGATTTCTCCAGGGTTGACATCCGATTGGGTGAAGGTGGAAAAATATATCTGTTGGAAATTAATTCTATGGCAAGTCTCGGTTCTAACGGTTCATATGTTAATGCAGCAGCGGTTGCAGGATACAATTATACCGACCTTGTAAACAAAATGCTGGATGTTGCTGCAGTACGTTATTTCATTCCTGATATATCCCCTGAAACAGAGTCAAAGTCAGGCAACACCAAAAAGCTTAATATTCGTATGCGCAGTTATTTAAATAGCCGGCAGGAGTTTTTGGAAAAGCTCTTAAAGGATTTGGTGAATATGAACAGCTATGTAAGAAATACAGATGGCGTCAATAAACTTGGTGGCTTAATTGCAAAACAGCTTGCAAATCTTGGCTTTAATTCTTTTACTATAGCACAGGCTGAGACAGGAAACACTACATTCTATAAAAATACTGATGATGAAGACCTTAATATATTGTTTTTAGGGCATCTTGACAATTCTGTAACGATATCAGGCCATCAATATTTCAGAAAAACGGACCAGAAGCTTTCAGGTACGGGAATTTGGGAGCATAAATCGGGAATAGTGATGCTGATTGGAGCCTTGCAAGCATTAAAATTTACAAGGAATTTAAAGAAGCTTAAAGTCGGCATCCTGTTAACAACAGATAATGCTTTACAGGGCAGGATATCTAAAGAGCACATATTATCTTACTCAAAAAAAGCAAAAGTTGTTATGGGCCTGCATGGAAGCTCACCAGCCGGCGGAATTGTTGTTTCCCGTTCAGGGGCCGCTGTTTACCATTGTCAGATGAACCTGAGAGGCGCAGAAGACAGCAGGCTTGTACCTGAAGCGGCGTCTGTTTTTACCCGCTTTATAACCAGATGGACGGAATTAACTGATAAGGACAGGGGCATTATTATCTCACCAAGCGATTTGAAGGTGGTTACAAACATAACTATGCCTTATGCACATGGAGAGGCAACTGTAAGTGTCCGCTTTAATAGCATGGATGCATTTAATGAAATGGATATGAAAGTCCAAAAGCTACTGCCTAAAATCAAAAAATCATTTATTGACATCCAAATTAGCGGTGGGTTAAGACGGCCGTCACTGATACCCAACAATGAAACAGAAGAATATGTAAGAGTTTTTCAAAATATTGCCCGGAAAATGGATATAAGATGTATAAAAGAACATAGGTGGAGTTCAGCTGATATATGCTTTGTGGAAAGTGAAACTGCCTGTATTGACGGATTCGGTCCGATTGGAACAAAGGATACTATCGGGAGGGAGTATATATTAAGGCACAGCGTGATTGATAAATCGGTTTTCCTGTCTTCAGTAATACTCGAAGTGTTAAAAAGATCAGCAAATGTAAGTCAGAAGTAATGGTTTTTAGATTAATTTGCGCTGATTCTCCTCCTTAGCTCCTTTATTACCCTCTTCTCTATCCTTGAAACCTGTACCTGTGATATCCCCAGCATCTGTGCTATCTGAACCTGTGTCTTCTCCTTGAAATAGCGCAGCACTATAATCTGCCTCTCTCTGGGCTTGAGAGTTTTAAGTATCTCCTTTAGTGCTATTCTGTCTACCAAATCATATTCACTCTCTTCGCTTTCACTGTCTATGTAATCTATAAGCAGAGAAGGTGTGCCTTCACTGTCTCCCAATTCGCTGTATAAAGATTCAGGGGCATACCCCGATTCTATTGCCAAAACAAGGTCCTCTGGCTCCATACCCAGTCTTTCGGACATCTCATTAACCGAAGGCTCCCTCCCCAGTTCATTCGTCATTTCCTCCTTAAGCGCCTTTGCCTTGCCGGACGTCTCCTTGAGTGAACGACTCACCTTTATTATACCGTCATCCCTTAGAAATCTCTTTATCTCCCCCATTATCATTGGAACCGCATAGGTAGAAAACCTCACATTATACGACGGATCAAACTTGCTGACAGCCTTCAAAAGTCCTATGCACCCTATCTGGAAAAGGTCTTCAGCTTCATGCCCCCTGTTCTGAAACCTCCTCACAATACTCCAGATAAGCCCCAAATTGTTTTCCACAATATCAGACCGGGCCTGCATGTCGCCATTTCTGGCTTTTTCTATTAGATCAGTGTTGTTGAGCTTGTCATATTTATTCATATTAAACCCTTATCCTGATTGTTCATCTTTTTTGTCAAGCGAGCAGAATTTCTTATGCATGACTACTTTTGTTCCTTTTCCGGGTTCCGATATGACATCAACACTATCCATAAAGCTTTCCATTACGGTAAAACCCATGCCTGACCTTTCCATTTCAGGTTTTGATGTATAAAGGGGCTGCCGTGCCAGCTCAACATCTTCAATGCCCTTCCCCTTGTCTGTTACTGTGATATCTACCGCATCCTTATATAGCTTGCATTCCATCTCAATACTTCCCGGGCTGTTTTCATATCCATGGATTATAGAATTGGTGACAGCCTCGGAAACTGCAGTCTTGACATCAGCAAGTTCTTCAATAGTAGGATCCAGCTGTGACACAAAAGAGGCCGCAACAATCCTGGCAAAAGCCTCATTGCTGGACTTGCTTGTGAAAATTAGTTTCATTTCGTTGATATGCTGCATTTTCTTCTCTCCCCTGTTAAGCATTTATTCTATGCCAGGTGCTTGATGGCATCATCCATTCTGTCACAAACCGGAACAAACTTCTGCATGCCCGACATACCTAACAGTTTTCTAATCTGCGGGCTTGCAGCAACAACTACCGTTCTTCCATTCAGCCTGTTTATGTTCCTGTATCTCCCCATAACTATACCGATACCGGAGCTGTCCATAAAAGATACCCCTCCAAGGTCTATTATCAGGTTTCTTGTAGTGGACTTGATGATTTCGGCATCAATTCTGTTACGGACATACTCCGCACAATGATGGTCGAGTTCTCCCTTAAGCCTTGCAACAAGGGTAGAACCCCTGTTGAAAAAACTGATCTGCAAATTGCATCCCTCCGCTAACCGTAATATGCAAAAAGGCTATACGAACTTATTCTTCATATGCTGTAAATATCCTTCAACGAATATTGTAATGTTTTGTAGAAAAAGAAATTTCTATGACTCCCTGTAATCCTCAGCTATCTTTTCAAGCCTTCTCAGACGGTGATTGACTCCTGATTTGCCAAGGGGTGGACTTAACATGTCCCCCAGTTCCCTAAGGCTGGCATCTGTATGCTTAAGCCTCATTAGAGCTATTTCCTTAAGATTTTCAGGCAGTGTTTCAAGACCGATGTGCTGCTGTATGAATTTTATGTTGCTTATCTGCCTTACCGAGGCATTGACTGTCTTATCCAGGTTTGCTGTTTCACAGTTAACCAGCCTGTTTACATTATTGCGCATTTCTTTGAGTATTCTGATATTCTCAAGAGTAAGCAGAGCCCTGTGCGCCCCAATTATATTCAGGAAGTCCACTATGTTCTCCCCCTCTTTTAAGTAGACCACTCTGCTGCCTTTTCTCCTGATAACCTTGCTGTGCAGCCCATACGTGTTTATAATGCTCCCGATCAGAGATGCATAATCCCTGTAGTGTGCAGCTATTTCCAGGTGGTATGTTTTTTCAGGGTCACTGACCGAACCCCCTGCCAGGAAAGCACCCCGAAGGAAGGCCCTTTTGCAGCAGGAGTGTCGTGTAATCCTTTGAAGCTTTTCACAGTAAGTCAGCTCCACCCCAATGTCCGAACGCCTCATCCCGATTCCCAGCCCGTCCCATATGGAATTCCCCTCCGGATCTGTATTTATTGCAACAATGTAGTTCACATGTTTTTTTAGTCTGCTGCTTTTCCTTATGGAGATCTCAGGATATGTACTGAAAATATCCCTTATTCCGCAAAAAACCCTCCTGGCAAGTGCCGCATTCTCAGTGTATACCCTGATTCCACAGTTTCTGTCCGGAATGCCTCCCGTTCCGAATACTGCTGCAAGCTCTGCAATTTTACAGCATCCGTTTTCATTTTCTATCCTGCACAGCTGTGCCTTGACTGTTGCGGAAAAAGAAATGTTAAATCACCTCGCCTGCTCAATCATGCCGTGTATTTCCAGAATGCCGGCGACACTCCATGCCTGAGCAAAACACCCCCGTGGGTAGTGGGGGTAATCACCATCAAATATCTCGGAAACTGAATCCATGCAGGCATCATTAAGATGGTCATAAAAGCTATACAGCATTTCACGTGCCTTTTCAATGCTTTGGCTGCTGTGCCTGTTTACCCTGAGGTATGCCTTTATAAATGGTGCTGCAAGCCATGCCCATACCGTACCCTGGTGATAAGCCTCATCACGCTGTTCCTGGCTTCCGCCGTATATGCCCCTGTACATAACGCTGTCAGGTGAAAGGCTTCTAAGTCCATAAGGAGTGTAGAGTTTTTCCTGCACAACTTTGACAATACCGCGGGCAGTTTCCATATCCGCCACCGGGTGTGAAAGGCTTGCTGCCAATATCTGGTTAGGCCTGATACTGGCATCACGCTCTTTGCCCAATACAACATCATAAAGGCATCCTTTATTCCTGTTAATGAATGTCACGGCAAAGCTGGTTCTCACACTGTCTGCCAGTCTTGCGTATTCCGAAGCGTCTTTACCCAGTTTTTCCGCCATATCCGCAAGCACGCACACGGCATTGTACCAAAGTGCGTTTACTTCTACAGCCTTTCCATGCCTTGGCGTAATCACTCTGCCGTTTACTGCTGCATCCATCCATGTAAGCTGGGTTCCTTCATTTCCTGCGGTTATCAGGCAGTCATCGTCCATTCTGATATCGAACATCGTACCCTGCCTGTAACCCACAAAAATACCCTTCATAGCCGGATAGAGCACATCTTTGAGAAAATTGCGGTCATCAGTACGTTTTATGTACTCTGCCGCAGCCTCAAAAAACCACAGTGATGCATCAACACTGTTGTAGGCAGGCTGCTGTCCCTCGTCAGGAAAAACATTTGGAATCAGTCCCTTATGCAGGTAACTGCAGAAGGTATGCAGTATTTCCCTGGCTTCATCGTATCTCCCTGTTGTTAGTGTAAGGCCCGGAAGAGAAATCATTGTGTCCCTCCCCCAGTCGGTAAACCAGGGGTATCCTGCGATTATAGTATTTTTGTCTGTTGATTTGCGCCTTACTATAAAGGCATCTGCTGAAGCAGACAATCTCATGCCAAAATGATCATTAAAAGGTGCGTCCAGCATAAGGCGATCAGCCCTTTTCTCCTGCTCGTTGACCAGTGTGAATCCCTTCCTTTTGTCAGGTTGTTTCTCCACTGATGCTTTTACAGCTATTCGCTCTGTCTGCCCTGGCTTTATCTTAATGTCAAAGTAACCCGGTATATAGTGGTCCTCCAGGCAGTCAAGGCCCCTGCACCTCTCCACAGTATACTCCATATTCATAAACCACATGTCATCCGCCTTAACAAATTCACCTCTGTCACATTCTAAAGTTATGTTAACCGGAAGTCTGAAGGGCCTTATGCATACCGTGCCGCTGCACACCCTGCTGTCAAAGACCATTGAGTGCCTTCGTGAACAGTGGTGATAATTCCTGAAATTCACAAGGGGGGTTATCCTCAGCACCGCAGTATTACCACCGTTAACGACCTCATATGTGATAACTGTGGTGTTCTCGCCATAAACCATACATATCTTTTTCTTAATGAACACATCCCCAACCCTGTAGTTGAATTCCGGAACAGGGCGGGGTCTGAATGACTCCTGGTGCCTGAAACCTTCCATTAGCGCATCAGGTGTCCTGAATGAATATATGTTAGTTGTGGTGCCCGCAACTGTAATACTCTCATCCATTTTTGCCAGAACAAGGTGCCTTTCGGCAGGAGGCCTTAAGGATGCGATGAGCAGGCCGTGATAACGCCTTGAATTGGCCCCGCATATTGTCGAAGAAGCGAAACCTCCTATTCCGTTAGTGACAAGCCATTCCCTCTCCATTCCCTGCTCTATGGTTTTCCAGTAGGATCTTCCTATTACCAGTGCTTTCTCCAAAAACGATTAATTCCCTTCCTTTATGTATTTTTTACTCATGACAGCGACCTTATTCGACCCTGCCTGTTTTGGGTTATGTTCATAAGCGCTTCGGCAAGCACTAACGGGTTGTGTCTTACATAACCCTTTTCAAAGGATGCAAAACAGCCTTCGGTTATACCTATGCCCATTGAACCTAGATTCTCTCTGTCTACTATAACAGTCCATGCCCCGTCTTTCCTGTATCTTTGAGCAATGTCATGTGGCAGCGGTGATTTGTTGACAATGCAGTGGCCTACTATTCCCTTACAGGAGTGCTCCTCTATAGCCCTTATGTGGTCACTTACCGCATACCCGTCAGTCTCCCCGGGCTGTGTCATGACATTGCATACATGCACCCTTATGGCAGATGACTGCATTATATGCCCTGCAATTCCGTCTACAAGCAGGTTCGGTATTATACTTGTATAAAGGCTGCCCGGCCCCAGTACAATAATATCGGCCCGTCTTATCGCTTCAAGACCGCCTTTAATAGCAGTGCTTTTTTCCGGCTCCAGATAAACCCTTTTTATCCGCCCGGGATGTGTCTTACCATGCATTGTAATCGCCGTTTCACCCTTTATAGTGAAACCGTCTTCCAGTTTGGCACAAAGCTTAACATCGTCAAGGGTGACGGGAAGCACCCTGCCTTTTACGGCAAGAACATCACTTACCCTTCTTATGGCTTCATCGAAACTGTCACATATGCCGCCCATGGCCGCGAGAAAGAGGTTCCCGAAACTCTGACCTTTGAGCATACCTTCATTAAATCTGTATTGCATAAGCTTTTCCATTACCGGTTCGGTGTCCGCCAGTGCCATAATGCAATTCCTGATATCACCCGGAGGAATAATACCAAGGTCTTTTCTTAGTATGCCCGACCCCCCTCCGTCATCTGCAACGGTAACTATCGCTGTTATGTCATCTGTGAACAGCTTAAGCCCCCTTAGAAGTGTCGAAAGCCCCGTTCCTCCACCTATTGCCACAACAGCCGGCTCAATACCGTTATTCATGTTTGTATTTAGCAGTTTACTCACTCTTCTTCCCCCGCTGTCTATTTGCTCTACCTTTCAGGAGTTTTCTTGTCAATATCCCTGTGTTCCACTATCACGGTATGCTTCTTTTTCTCCAACAGCCTGCATGTTTCATCGGCTATTGCAACAGACCTGTGCTTTCCTCCCGTACATCCGATTCCTATAACCAGCTGCGTTTTGCCTTCACGGGTGTAATTGGGAAGTAGAAAATCAAGCAGGTCTTCGGTCTTCTTAAGAAAAGTTTTTGTCTCGGCGCTTTTCAAAACATAATCCTTAACCTCCGGGTTCCTGCCGTTTTGGTCCCTCATGCTTTCAATATAGAACGGATTTGGTATGAACCTTACATCAAACAGCAGATCGCACTCAAGGGGTATACCATACTTATAACCGAAAGAAATAATGTAAATTACCATACCCTTGAACTTCCTGCCTTTTACGAAGATGCCCTTTATCTCCTCCTTGAGCTGGCCTGGATTCATGTTTGATGTATCGATAATATGGTCCGCACGCTCTCTTATGGTACTTAGTATTTTTCTTTCTTCTTCTATCCCCTGCAGCAGACGCCCCCCGGGCGCCAGGGGATGTGATCGCCTGCTTTCCTTGAACCTCTTGATAAGTGCACTGTCAGATGACTCAAGAAACAGTATTTCATACTCAAGAGCCGCCTTCTTTATCATGTCAAGTGCAGGAAACAGGTCTTTTAAAAACTCCCCTCCACGTATATCTATTACCATAGCAACAAGGTTGAGTCTGCTGCCGCTCCTTGAGGACATTTCCACAAATTTGGGCAACAGCGATGGCGGAAGGTTATCAACGCAGAAATATCCGAGATCCTCCATGGTCCTTGCAACAAGGCTCTTTCCGGCTCCTGAAACCCCCGTTATGATTATTATTCTCATTCCAGTGCCCTCCGGTTCATCGTTTGTCTTCACCAACAATCCTTATCTCCGGTTCCAGCCTTACCCCGTACCTGTCTTCAACTTCACTTGTTATCTGCTCCATAAGTTCTATTATATCAGATGCAGTTGCACCACCCCTGTTAATTATGAACCCGCAGTGTTTATCAGACACCTGTGCCCCGCCGACAGTCAGTCCCCTGAGCCCGCAATCCTGAATCAGTTTTCCTGCATAATGACCCACAGGCCTTTTGAATATGCTGCCTGCGCTTGGCATTTCGAGCGGCTGCCTATCCTTTCTTCTGCAGTTAAGCTCCTTCATCAGGGACGCTATATCCCTGCCATCTCCCTTTTGCAGGCTGATAAAAGACTTTAATACAATATATCCACTGTCCTGTATATAGCTGCTCCTGTAACCAAACCCATGCTGATTTCCCTTTAGAGTAATTGTGTTCCCTTTTTCATCAAGGCACACTGTTTCGGTAACCACATCCTTCATCTCCCTGCCGTAAGCACCCGCATTCATTACCACTGCACCGCCCAGTGTGCCGGGTATGCCTGAAGCAAACTCCAGACCTGCAAGACCGCTATGGCATGCAACCACTGCAATTTTTGAAAGCCGTATACCGGCTTGGGCTTCCAGTATCCCTTCCTTGTGAACAACACAGGATTTTAAGCAGTCACTTGTCTTGACAACAACTCCCCGTATGCCACCATCCCTTACCAGCAGATTTGTCCCATTTCCCATAACAATACATGGTATTTCATGCCGTCTGCAAAAAACCACTGCTTTACACAGCGATGCCGTATCCTCAGGGGAAACCATTATATCCGCAGGCCCTCCTGCCTTAAACGAGGTATGAAACTTCATAGGTTCACTGGTTCGTACTTTATGCTGTCCAACAATTGCTGCAATTCCAGTAACAGTTTCCCTTATATCCGCCGGGATCACCCCCCGATAATATACTATTCAGTTTACACCCGATTGAATACATGTTCTAGCCGCAGCAAGTGTCTTTTTCGGAAAGATACCTGTCAAACGCATCTACTGATGTGTTTAGTATACAATGATCAGGTACACCCGCCATTTCAAGAAGCCCTGTCACATTTTCAAAGCTTCCTATGTGACAGCCTATATGGGCATCAGAACCGCATACAATAAATGTTCCTGTGTCTGCACACTCCCGGGCAAACCGACTGCAGTTCTCTTCGCTTCCCTTTCTTGTGCGGAAGGAATGGTTGTTTATTTCTATAGCCTTGCCCAGTTGTTTCGCTGCTTTCACCACTTGGGGGATGTCCACCTGGAAAACAGGATTCCCAGGGTGGGCAACCGCATCAACATGAGGGTTTTTTAGCACATTTATCATTCCTTCGGTATGTTCTTTCACGGTTGAGGGTTCTATGCATACATCGTGAAATGCCGCTATGACAAAATCCAATCTCTTAAGGCAGTAATCCGGAATGTCCAGGCTGCCGTCATAACCGATGATATTTGCCTCAGTGCCTTTAAGTACCCTCACCCCGTAAAGTCTTGACGGAATAACCTTCATATTCATAAAATGAAAAACATGCGGAGCTCCCGGTAAAGCCGGCCCGTGGTCCGTCACAGCAAACATCTCTATTCCGTTTTCTTTGGCATTTCGGGCCATTTCCTGAATAGTGCTGTAAGCATGACCACTCGATATGGAGTGTGTATGCGAATCTACTACAAGTCTCATAAAGCCTCCTGCCTGTGTTCTACTGCTTTCTCCTGATTTCCTGCATAACCCTTTCATTAAGTTCCCTGGCAGCATTGTAACCCATCTTCTTCTGCCTGTTGTTCATTGCAGCGATTTCTACAATTATGGCCAGGTTGCGGCCCGGTCTTACAGGAATATTCAGTGACGCCACTTTGATGTCAAGTATGTCTTCATACTTGTCCTCAAGCCCCAGCCTGTCATAATCCTTTTTTTCATCCCATAATTCCATGTTTATTACCAGGTTAATGGTCTCCTGTATCTTTACCGATCCTACCCCGTAAAGGTTCTTTACATCCAGTATTCCTATACCACGGATTTCGATGAAATGTCTTATAATATCGGGTGATGTGCCCAGCAGGGTTTTATCCGAGACCTTCCTGACCTCAACCACATCATCTGCTATGAGGCGGTGACCTCTTTTGACAAGCTCAAGAGCGGTTTCACTCTTTCCCACCCCGCTTTCACCCAGTATGAGGATACCTTCCCCATAAACCTCCACCAGCACGCCATGCTTTGTAACCCTGGGCGCAAGGTGGACATTGAGATACCTTATTAGTCCGCTTAAAAACCTTGATGTAACCTCGCCGCTCCTGAGTATTGGTATGTGATGTTTTTTGGCAACAGAAATCAGTTCAGGACACACATCCAGGTTTCTTGCAACCACCATGCAGGGAAATCCGGTAGCAAAAAAGGCGTCCATGCGCCTGTATCTTTCATCCGGGTCAAGTGTCTTGATGTATTCGTATTCGCCCTTTCCGATAATCTGTATCCTGTCTGCACCAAAATAGTCCAGGTATCCCACCAGCTGAAGGCCTGGCCTGTTAACGTCAGAAGTGGTAATTTCAATTTCGTCAAGCCTGGTACACCCGGTAAGATCCTTCAACTGGAATTCCTCGATTATTTCCTTAATATTTACAGTAAAATCTGTTTCAACCTTTTCCGCCATCTTTAATCCTCCACGAAAGGCATTATCGTATTTATAGTTATATCCTTGCTGCCAAAGTCTGCTATTATCCTGTTCATGGTCTCAACATCCACACTGCTGGTCAGCAGAACGATTCCTATCCTGTTGTCTATTTGGTTCTTCTGGATTATCTTTTCGATGTTGACGTTATTACGGGCCATTGCTGAGGCAATATGGGCAAACATTCCTATTGTATTGCTGACTGTTATCCTCCAGTAGAGGTTGTTTCTGTATTCTGTTATATCATTTGCCTTTTTAATACCTCCAAAAAGCTCTCTGTTCAATCCGTCAACTTGTTCGTCCCTTGTATTAATGATGCTTATCAGGTCATCAAACATGGCTGATGCAGTGGGCTTGGAGCCTGCTCCCTGCCCGTAGAATCCCAGCAGACCCGTGTTTGACCCTTCAAACACAACAATGTTGTAGTTGTCACAGGTGTTTGCGGTAATATGATTCTCCCTTATCAGGCAAGGCCCTATTCTGTAAACGAGCCTGCCATTGTCCTCAACAACAACCAGGGGTTTTATGTGATATCCCAGTTCCCTTGCGTAATGCATGTCAAGTACATCAATATTGGAAAACGGAGTTGTCTTGAATTGTTTGATATCTGTCCATTTTTTCATTGAGAACATTATCAGAATAATGGCCTTGTAAAGAGCATCATAGCCGTTCAGGTCCTCGGTAGGGTCGTTTTCGGCATATCCCAGCTCCTGGGCGCTTTTAAGGGCGGTTTCAAAGTCCACCCCGTCCTTTTCCATCCTTGAATATATGAAGTTTGAGGTTGCGTTGAGTATTCCTATGACCTTCCTTATTTCTTCACCCTTGAAGCATTCTTTAAGAATCTTTGCTACCGGGATCCCTCCCCCGACCGTAGCATCAAAACGGAACTGCACCCCATTTTTCATTATTGTTTCAAGAAGCCGGTCTCCATACAGCGCAACAACCTTTTTGCTGGACATCACCAGTGATTTGCCGTTTTCCACAGCCCTGAACACATATTCCTTTGTCTGTTCAGTCCCCGACCCACCTATGCATTCACAGACAATGTCGATATCAGGGTCGGTTACAATGTCCTTCCAGTCTAAAGTAAGACGCACGTCTTCATGATTGGTTTTTCTGACCTTATGCAGGTTACGCACAAGAACCTGGCCCAGTTCCAGGTCTACTCCACAGGTTTGAGCAACCCTTTCCCTGTTGTTCAGTATTATGTCAACAAGTTCGGACCCCACAACCCCATACCCCAGTATTCCCACCTTTACCTTCTTCATATCATCCTCCGTTACCGCATACACTGACAAATACAGTCCTGTTCCTGGGACCATCAAACTCACAGAAGTATACTCCCTGCCACGTTCCCAGTACCAGGCTGCGGTTTTCTATCAATATCTGTTGAAAAGCTCCGAACAGGCTCGACTTTATATGTGCGGCAGAGTTTCCTTCCATATGGCTGTATCCGTCTTCAAAAGGAACCACTTTGTTAATCTCATAAAGCATATCCCCGGTTACATCAGGGTCCGCATTCTCATTTATTGTAACAGCAGCTGTAGTATGCGGAACAAACACTGTGCATATACCCGACTTAACTGCACTTTT